>VBCQ01000116.1 GCA_005882155.1 Betaproteobacteria bacterium | reverse complement strand
CGCTCGCTGTCGAGCTGGTCGATCAGGCAATCGTTGAGGCGCTTTTCGAGCGCCGCGAAATCGCTCGCCAGCCGCGGCAGCGGGCCTTCGCCGGACGCGCCGGTCTCGTACGGAAAGGTCACGCCCCAGACCTGCGCGCGCTCGTCCTTGTCGAAGTCGGCGAAGAACTCCATGAAGCCCGCGAGCAGGTCGGTCTTGGTGACGAGCACGTAGACCGGGAATGCAATACCGAGCCGCGCATGCAGCTCCTCGATGCGCTCGCGCAGCTCGCCCGCATGCGCGACGCGCCGCGCCGGGCTCGCGCTCAGCAAGTCGCTGACGCTCAAGGTCAACAGCACGCCGTTGATCGGCCGGCGCGGCCGATAACGCGCGAGCAAGGCGAGGAAGCCGAGCCACGCGGCGCGGTCGGCCGCGCGGTCGCTGTCGTGGGTGGTGTAGCGCCCGGCGGTGTCGATCAGCACCGCGTCGCTCGCGAACCACCAGTCGCAATGGCGGGTGCCGCCGACACCGCGAATCACTTTCTCGCCGACCGTCGTCGCGAGCGGAAACTCGAGCCCCGAGTTGACGAGTGCGGTCGTCTTGCCCGCACCCGGCGCGCCGATGATGATGTACCAGGGCAGCTCGTCAACATAAGGCCGGCCCGACAGCGCGGCGAGCCACGAGCGCTTCTTGCCGCCGATGCGCGAGCGCCGCAGTACACCGACCGCCTGCTCGAAGCGCTTGGCGATCAGCGCGACCTCTTTCGCGCCGGGCGCGGTCGCCGGCGTCGCCGCAGCAGCTGCCGCTTCGCCCGCGACCAAGCCGTCCATCAGACGGCGATTGCGCCGCTTCGCGCTCGCCGATCGCCATGCGGCGCGGGCTGCGGCAAGCGCGACGAGGACCGCAATCGCGATCCAGCGCGCCGGCTCGCCGGCCAGCGGCACGCTGCCGCCGATCGCGATCAGCGGGCCGACGAACCACACCAGTGTGCTCGCGACGAGCACGCCCGCGCCCGCGAGCGCAGGCCGCAGCACCGCTTTCGCCGACGCGTCCATCGTGTTCACCCGTCCGGCCGCGGCAGCCGCAGCTCGATCTCGATGCGCCGATTGCGCGAGCGCGCCGCGGCGCTGTCGTTGGGGACGAGCGGCTCGGCGTCGGCGCGGCCCTCGGCACGCAGCCGCTCGGCGCGCACGCCTTGCTGGATGAGCGCGGAGCGCACTGCCTGCGCTTGCTCGCGCGACAAATGCCAGTTCGACGGAAACTGAAGCGAGCTGACCGGCACGTTGTCGGTGTGGCCGATGACGGCGATCTGCCCCGGACTGGCGTTCAGCGCCTGCGCGACGCGGCCGAGAAGCTCGAGCTGGCGCGCGTCGACTTGCGCGCTGCCGGCAACGAAGAGCTTGTCGGCCGGCAGCGTGACGATCGACCGCTGGGCTTCGTCGCGCACCTGGATTGCGCCGCGATCGACATCGGCCTGCAGCGACGCGAGACGCGGCTTTACCGCGGCCGCTGCCCGCTCGACAGCGAGCGCCGCCGGCACCGCATGGATCTGCCGAAACACCGGCCGCGCCAAATCATCGAGCCGCCTGTTCAACATCAGCAAGACAGCGAGCAGAATGCCGGCCGTGCCGGCGAGCAGCACCCACAACGGCAGCACCGACACGTCGCGATGGCCTTGCGTCGCGACACCTTGCCAGCGCAGCGACAGCGTGCGTGCCGACGCGGCATCCTTGGCCGGGCGGATCACGTCGAGCACGCGCGCGGCGATCGCATCGAGCTGGGCGCGGCCATTCGGCATGCCGCGGTAGCGACCCTCGAAGCCGAGCCGCAGGCAGACGTAGAACAGCTCGAGCACGTCTTCGTTGATCGGCGCGTCCTGTCCGAGCCGCTCGAGCAATTGAAATGCCTTCTCGCCGCCCCAGGCGTTTGCGCGATCACCTCGTCGATGAAGGTGCACAGGATGTAGCGCGCCGCGCTGATCTTCGGCCGCACGACGCCGGCGGCCGCGGCGAGCGCTTCGAACTCAGCGACCCAATCGAGCAGCTGGCGGCGCAGCCCGGCAGGGTCGTCGTGCGAGCTCGTCGTGCGCAGCTGCGCAACCAGTGCGATCAGCGTGCCGGCGGCACCGAGCAGCGGATTGATGCCGGCGACCAGACGCTGCAGCTCGACGCCGGCGCTCGGCTTCGCGCCCTGCGCCGCCGCGACGCGCGGCGTCACCACCGTCGCCTGCCCGCCGGGCCGGGGCATCAGGATCGTCGGCTCGTGATCCTGGATCAGCGTGCGGTCGTCGGTGCTCATGCTTTGGGCCTGCGACCGGACAGTGCGAACCAGGAATCGAATGTCGATGAAGTCAGCGGCGAGCGGTCGTCAGCCGCTGGAGACCGCGGCGTCACGCAGGAATCGCTCGCGCTGCGCATCGCTGTCGAGGCTCTGTGCCACTTGGTTGAGGAAGTCGCGGCGGCTGATGCCGCTCGCCGCAGCGCGCTTGACGACGACGCGGGCAATCGGGCCGATGTAAGTCGTCAGCAGCCGCGTCGCCTGCTCGAGCTCGGCGGGGGTGATCGCCGGTCCCGGCGTCGACGGCTGCGGCACCGGCGTCTCGGGCCCGGCCGACGCGCGTGCGCGCAGCACCGCCAGGCTTTGCCCCGTGACTGCGCGGGCAAAGGCTTCGCCGTCCTCGGGGCGGTCGAGCGACTCGAGCAAGGCGATCGTCAGCGGATCGACTTCCTTGTGGGTGCGCGCGGCGCGCCGCACCAGCACCCGCGCCACCGGACCGATGAAGCGCGCCAATTCGATCTCGACTCCGGCCAGCACCGGGGCGCTCCAGCCGGTCGGCGGCGGCGTGCTGGTGGCGGCGAGCGGCGCACTCTTCGGCAGCGACGGCGTCCCCGGCTCGACCGCCACCGGGCGCACCGGCGACGAGATGATCGTCGCTTCGGACAGCGTGCTGTTCAGCGGCTGCGCATAGGCGGCGAGGATCGCGGCGCGGAACGCTGCGGCGCTCTGGTAGCGATTCGCCGGCGCCTTGTCGAGCGCGCGCTTGACGACCTCGTCGTACTGAGGCCAACGCCGAAACGCATCGACCGACGACGGCGGCACCGGGTCGTGATAGCAGACGTCGTGCATCACCGCTTCGGGCCGGCCGCGAAACGGCGGCTGGCCGGCGAGCAGGTGGTAGAACAACACGCCGGCCGAGAAGATGTCGACGCGGTGGTCGATCTGCCCGCCCAGGTACATCTCCGGCGCGATGTAGCCGGGTGTGCCCATGATCACGTTGGTTTTCGTGCGGTCGGTCGAGCCGATGCGCGCAATGCCGAAATCGGTGAGCTTGATGCGGCCATTGCTCATCACGAGGATGTTGGCCGGCTTGATGTCGCGGTGCCACACCGCGTGCTCGTGCGCGAACTGCAGCGCATCGAGCAATTGCGCCATCACGCTGACCGAGTCGTGCTCGTCGAAATGCGCCTCGCCCGCCATGTACTCGCGCAGACTGTTGCCTTCGACGTATTCCATCGCGATGTAGGCATGGTCGGGGTCTTCGCCGTACTCGTAGACCGAGACGATGCCCGGGTGACTCAGCGCGCCGGCCGCCTGCGCCTCGCGGCGGAATCGGCCGGACAGCGACTCGGTTTTCTCCTCGTCGTCGATCAGTTCCTTGCGGATGGTCTTGATCGCGACCGCTCGCTTGATGACGGGGTCGTAGCCGCGATAGACGATGCCCATCGCCCCTTTGCCGAGGACCTCGGTGATCGGATATTTGCCGAGTCGCTCCGGGATGATCATGGCAGCCGCTTGAGGTCGAGGAGCCTCAGCTCTCCAGCATCTTCATCGCCTGCACCATGCTCGTTCGCATGCGTGCGATCGACTGCGCCAGCATGCCGATCTCGTCGCGCGAGCTTCGCTTGAACTCGGGGATCTCGAGCTCGCCGAGGCTGACGCGGTCAGCGAACTGCGACAGCTTGCCGATCGGGCGGATCACGAGCGCCCACAACATGAAGTTGAGGACGCCGCCGATGACGATGAACACCGCGGCGATCGAGCCCATGAACACGGTGAACGCACGGTTCGCGCGCTCCAGCGGGACCTTGGTCGGCACCGAGATCACTTGCGCGCCGACCACTTCGTTGAGCGTCCAGCCGAAGCCGTTGGCCGGGCCGTAGCGCTCGAGCATCGTCTTCGGCGCCGCGTCGACGGTGCTGTGGCAACGCAGGCATGCAGGATTCGTGATGCGGATCGGCCGTGCGACGTAGAACGAGCGGCCGGCCGGCGTGTCGCGGTCGCCGATCAGCTCGACCGCTTCCTTGTTGCCGCGGAACTGCGTGATGATGTCGGCCTCCCATTCGACCGCGCGGTTGCGCGGGTTGGTCGGGTTCAGTACCGCTTCCTTGTAGCCGTACTCGGTGTGCTTCTTGCGCAAGTCGCTGAAGACCTCGGTTGCCGAATAGGCCGGCACCGACTGCGGCAGGAAGGTGTACTTCATTTGCGTTTCGAGCAGCGGGTTGACCTGCGACGAGGTGTAGGTGCGTGCCGCGAGCGCGGTGTCCATCAGCAGCCGCGCGTTCTGCGCGATTTCTTCGCGCGCGTTGCGCTCGAGCAGCGTCCATGACACGTAGCTCGTGGCCGCCAACG
>VBCQ01000115.1 GCA_005882155.1 Betaproteobacteria bacterium | reverse complement strand
GACCAGCACGCCGCAGGCCGCGGCCTGTTTGGAGCTGGTGGTGGAGGTGGTCATGGTCGGTGGCTCGTTTGCGGATTGAGCAGCCATGCTAGCAGCAGGCCGTGCGAGCCGGCAAGGGGCGAGACCCACATCGCGTTGCGCTGGGCCGACGGCTTGCGGCGATCACGTGCCGGGCAGCGGCAAGGTCGCGATCAAGTCCATCAGCGTTCGTGCGTTGCGCTGGCCCTGGTCCTCCATGTTGTTGTTGAACACGACGTGCGTTTGCGGAGCAAGTGCGGCGAGCTGCGCCGCCTTGCCGGCGATCTCGGCCAGCTCGTCGTCGGCGTAGTCGTAGTTGAAGCGATCCGACGCCGTGGTCGCGCCTTTCAAATTCCAGGTCTCGGCATTGCGGCCATGCAGCCGCACCAGCGCGTACCCGGGGTGCGTCACCTCCCAGATTGCCGGCACGCAGTTGACAAAACCCTGCGGTCCATCGACGACGGTATGGACGACGCCGAGCTCGCGCTCGAACGCGAGCGTCGATGCGAGGTGCGAATCGCGAAACCAACTCTGGTGACGGAACTCGATGCTCAGCGTGTGGCCGCCCATCCGTTCGATGCAATGCGCGACATGCGCGTGCGCTTCGCGATTGCAGGTGAGCCAGGGCGCGAACTGGAAGTGCACGAGGCCGAGCTTGCCGGCGGCGCGCAGCGGCGCCAGCGCCTCCTTGAATCGCCGCCACAGCTCGTCGCGGATCTCGGCCGGCATGTCCTTGTAGTGGAGGTTGCCCTTGTCCGACACCGGCAGCGCCTGCTGGATGTCGCGATGCAGCACCTCGGGCGAGGTCTGATGGCCGGTGAAGAGGCGAAATGCTTTGACGTTCATCGTGAAGCCGCTCGGCGTTCGCTCGGCCCAGAGTTGCGCCGTCGCCGGCGCCGGCATCGCGTAGTAGCTCGAATCGACCTCGACCAGCGGGAACTGCGACGCGTAGTAGCGCAACCGCGCCTCCGCGGTCTTCGCGTCCTTCGGATAAAAGCGACCGCAGGCGATCAGCGTCTTGTCGGTCCACGACGCAGTGCCCACCAAGATCGGCATGCCTGTCTCCTGGATGCTTATAAAGTTGCGGGATGCCGCTCGATCTCAACGCCCGCTTGAGTGCGCAGCAGCACGCTGCCGTCGAGCATGGTATGGGCGGGCTGAGGCCTAGCAACGTGAATTCGCTGACAGGGCGTGGAACAATCCGCCTCTGAAAACGGTCCGAGCCTGTCGGCCAGCACCACCGAAGCACGAGGAAGTCCCAGCTTGGTTCTCTACGAGTACCCGTTCAACGAAGGCATCCGCACCATGCTGCGGCTGGAACACTTGTTCGACCGGCTCGGGCAACTCATTCCACGCGACGCCGCCGTCGATCATCACTACGCGTTGGCGACGATCTTCGAGATCATGGACGTCGCGTCACGTGCCGACTTGAAGTCCGACCTGCTCAAGGAGCTGGAGCGGCACAAGGCCCAGCTCAACAGCTACCGTGGCAACCCGTCGATTTCGGAGCAGGCGCTCGACGAAATCATCGGCAAGATCGATCACGCCTTCAGCGGCCTGAATCAGCTGCCGGGTAAGGCCGGTCATGCGCTCACGTCGAACGAGTGGCTGATGAGCATTCGCAGCCGCATCAGCATTCCCGGCGGCACCTGCGAATTCGACCTGCCGGCGTACTACGCGTGGCAAAAGCTCGAGGCGCCGCGCCGGCGCGCCGACTTGATGCAATGGATCAGCACGTTGATGCCGCTGGCCGAAGCGCTCAACGTGCTGCTCGGCCTGCTGCGCGACTCGGGTGTTCCGCACAAGGTCATTGCGCCGGCCGGCCAGTACCAGCAAAGCCTGCCGGCGGGCCGTACCTACCAACTGCTTCGCGTGCGGCTGAACGGCACCGAGCCGCTTGTCCCCGAGATCAGCGGTCACCGCTTGATGGTGTCGGTGCGACTGATGCGCCAGGACGCGGAAGGTCGTCTCAAGCCCAGCACGACCGACACGAGTTTCGAATTGACCTTGTGCGCATGACCGACCGCTCTTCACCGCCGCGCATCGTCACCTGCCCCACTTGCGGCGGAGACAGCGTGTATGCGCCGACCAATCCGTTTCGACCGTTCTGCAGCGAGCGCTGCAAGAACCTGGACTTCGGTGCGTGGGCAAGCGAAAGCTATAGGGTCGCCGCACCGCCGACCTCGCTCGATGCTGAAGCCGACGAGCGACCTCCCGAGCCGCACTGACCGCAAAGGCGGTCGCCGCCGCTCTAGCCCTTGAAAGCTCATCGAGCGCCCCTATAATCCGTCTTGCTAGCACTCACGCACACTGAGTGCTAACGACGATCGAAGCGCTTGGAGCCCATCGGCCGTCGAGTGTGAATGAGTGCAAACTTCCATTCACTCCCCCGCAGAACCTCGTTTTTGAGACATCAAGGAGATGCTATGAAACTTCGTCCGTTGCACGATCGCGTGATCGTCAAGCGCCTGGAGCAAGAGACCAAAACTGCATCGGGCATCGTGATTCCCGACAACGCCGCCGAGAAGCCCGACCAGGGCGAAGTCCTCGCTGTCGGACCCGGCAAGCGCAATGACAAGGGCGATTTCGTCAGCCTAAACATCAAGGTCGGCGACCGCGTCCTCTTCGGCAAATACAGCGGCCAGACCGTCAAGGTCGATGGCGATGAGCTGCTCGTGATGCGCGAAGAGGACCTCTTCGCCGTGGTCGAGAAATAAGCAACTGAACTGAATCGGAGATTAGACATGGCAGCAAAAGACGTCATCTTCGGCGGCGAGGCACGTGCCCGCATGGTCGAAGGCGTGAACATCCTGGCGAATGCAGTCAAGGTGACTCTCGGCCCGAAGGGCCGCAATGTGGTGCTCGAGCGATCGTTCGGCGCGCCGACCGTGACCAAGGACGGTGTGTCCGTGGCCAAGGAAGTCGAGCTGAAGGACAAGCTGCAGAACATGGGCGCGCAGATGGTCAAGGAAGTCGCTTCCAAGACCAGCGACATCGCCGGTGACGGCACCACCACCGCCACCGTGCTGGCCCAAGCCATCGTGCGCGAAGGCATGAAGTACGTGGCCGCCGGCATGAACCCGATGGACCTCAAGCGCGGCATCGACAAAGCCGTGACGGCCCTCGTCGAGCAGCTGAAGAAGCAATCGAAGCCGACGACGACCAGCAAGGAAATCGCCCAAGTCGGCGCGATCTCGGCCAACAGCGACGACTCTATCGGCAAGATCATCGCCGACGCGATGGACAAGGTCGGCAAGGAAGGCGTCATCACCGTCGAGGACGGCAAGTCGCTCGACAACGAGCTCGAAGTCGTCGAAGGCATGCAGTTCGACCGCGGCTATCTGAGCCCCTACTTCATCAACAACCCCGACAAGCAGTCGGCGGTTCTCGACAACCCCTACGTGCTGCTGTTCGACAAGAAGATCAGCAACATCCGCGACCTGCTGCCCACGCTGGAGCAAGTCGCCAAGTCGGGGCGTCCGCTGCTGATCGTCGCTGAAGAAGTCGAAGGCGAGGCGCTCGCGACGCTGGTCGTCAACACGATCCGCGGCATCCTCAAGGTCGTCGCCGACCGGCGGCAAGGTCATCGCTGAAGAAGTCGGCCTGACGCTCGAGAAGGTCACGCTGGCTGACTTGGGCCAAGCCAAGCGCGTCGAAGTGGGCAAGGAAAACACCACCATCATCGACGGCGCCGGCGCCGCTGCCGACATCGAAGCGCGCGTCAAGCAAGTGCGCGTGCAGATCGAGGAAGCCACCAGCGACTACGACCGCGAGAAGCTGCAAGAGCGCGTGGCCAAGCTGGCCGGCGGCGTGGCCGTCATCAAGGTCGGTGCGGCCACCGAAGTCGAGATGAAGGAAAAGAAGGCCCGTGTCGAAGACGCACTGCACGCGACACGCGCGGCGGTCGAAGAAGGCATCGTCGCCGGTGGCGGCGTGGCGCTGTTGCGCGCCAAGCAGGCGGCCGGTGCGATCAAGGGCGACAACGCCGATCAGGAAGCCGGCATCAAGCTGATCCTGCGCGCCGTTGAAGAGCCGATCCGCATCATCGTGCAGAACGCCGGTGACGAGCCGAGCGTGGTCGTCAACGCGGTGCTGGGCGGCAAGGGCAACTACGGCTACAACGCCCAGAACGGCCAGTACGGCGACATGATCGAGATGGGCATCCTCGACCCGACGAAGGTCACGCGCACTGCACTGCAGAACGCCGCGTCGGTCGCTTCGCTGATGTTGACCACCGAAGCGATGGTCGCCGAAGCGCCGAAGGAAGAAGCTGCCGGCGGCATGCCCGGCGGCATGGGCGGAATGGGTGGCATGGGCGGCATGGACATGTAAGTCCAGGTTTCTCGTGGTCATCGAAAGGGCTGCTTCGGCAGCCCTTTTTCGTTGCGCGCCCCACGCGAACCGAGTTCGATGCGCCGCGATGCGGACCAATGCGACGACATAATGTTGTCCCGGAGCACCGGTCAGGAACCCATGCCGATCTCGCCCAAGTTCAGGCGATTCATAGACGACGAGCTGTCACGTGCCGCCGCCATGGCCGAACGCACGGTCGACCTGACTCTGGCGCAGTTGCAGCAGCCGCGCGAAGGCATGCTCAGCCAGACCGAGCGGCAACACTATCTCGAACTCGTCGCGTCACTGAAAAAGCGCGCACCGCCGTTTCAACGCGAGTTCAGCGATGCACTGAAGACTCTCGTGCGCAGCGAGATCGAGGGCACGAGCGCGTCGTCGGCCGAAAATATCGGTGACCTCGAATTGATGGACGAGGCGCGCGTCGAGATCGACATCGAGGTCTCGCGCGCGGCCGAATTGATCAAGGGATCGGCCGACTGGGAGCTGCGCGAGTTGCAGACCTTCACCTCGACGCTGGCCGGCCAGACGCATGTCAGTGCCGACACCAACCCGCTCGGGCCTTTGCCCTATGCCCGCGCGTTGTGGCAGGCCGCATGTCTCGTGACGTCGGTGCCGGTGCAACGCGGCATCTTGCTGCGCATCGCGGCCGGCGTGATGTCAGGCGAGCTGAAGAAGGCTTGGGCGGCTGCTTGCACGCGTCTCGAAGAACAAGGAATCGAGCCGGGCATTTACCGCACGGTCGTGATCCCATCGGGCGCTGCGCCGCGCGCCCCGACCTTCGACGTGACGCGGCCTGGCGCACTCGAAAGCCTGCTGTCGACGATGCCGGCGGGCGGCGGCGCGCGGTCCCAGTCCGGCGCCACCGCCGATCGCTCGCGTGCGAGTCACGTTCGCAACCCGGCATTCGAGCAAGCGCTGATGCGGCTCGAAGATCTGATGCGGCGCGCCGCGACCGGCCCGATCGGCGCGCCGCGCATGCCGCCGCAGCTCGGCGAGCATCGGGCGAGTCTGCTCGCGAGCACCTCCGAGACGGTCGATCGGCAAATCGTCGATCTGTTGTCGCGGCTGTTCGAAGCCGTGTTGTCCGACCGACGCCTGCCCGCACCGTTCCGCACCGTGATGGCGCGGCTGCAGGTCTCGGCCTTGCGCGTCGCGCTCGTCGATCCCGGGCTGCTCGAAGCGCACGACCATCCCGTCTGGCTTCTGATGAACCGCATTGCCAGCGCCGGCGAGACCTACAGCAACGACACCGATCCGCGTCTGACCGCACTGGTCGCCTGGTGCGACACGCTGGTCGACGACATGGCGCGCGCCCCGACGCAGGATGCGCAGCTCTATCGCCAGAGCCTGGCGCGCCTCAACGCCTTCCTCAGCGAGCAATTGCACGAGCAGCAATTGCACGCCCAGCCGGCGATCGATGCGCTCACGCGGGCAGAGCGCCGCGAGGATTTGGAGCGCCACCTGTCGCAGCGCCTCACCGAGCAAATGGTGCCGATTCGAACCAGCGCAGCGATCCGCCGCTTCGTCACGGGCGCTTGGGCAAAGGTGCTGGCCGAAACGATGCTGCGCCATGGCGAGAAGGTCGAGCCGACCGTCGGCTACCTGAAAGCCGTCGACGAATTGCTGTGGAGCCTGCGCCTGCCCGACCACCCGCAAAGCCGCAAGCGCCTGCTGGCCCTCCTGCCCAGCCTGCTGCAGCGCATTCGCGACGGCATGGCGTTGATCGGTCTGCCCGAGGCCGAGCGGCGCGCCGTGCTCGACGAGCTGCTGGCGGTCCACACCGAGGCCTTGCGGCCCGGCAAAGGCGGCGAAGAGCCCGAGCTCACGCCGCAGCAGATCGTGCAGCAGCTGCGCGACGAGGCGCTTCCCACCGCGTCGACTCGACCGCCGTTCAGTGAATCGCTGATCGATTTGTCGTCGATGGAAACGGTGCCCGCCGAAGCCATGTCAGGCAGCGGATCGATGGACGACGATCCGGCCCGACGCATCGATGCGATGGCGCCCGGCGACCGCTATCAGCTGTTCTTGCACGGCCGCTGGACACGGGTGCAGCTGCTATGGCGCAGCGTCGGAGGCCGGTTCTTCCTCTTCGCCGGCGTCGACCCCAAGCGCAGCCATTCGGTCACGCGCCGCGCACTCGAGCGCTTGAGCGAAGAAGGCTTGATGAAGCCGCTCGACGATGTGTCGCTGGTTCAGCGCGCGGTCGACAGCCTGATGCGCAAGCTCACGCTGACGCAATGAGCTGCTCGGGC
Source organism: Betaproteobacteria bacterium (assembly GCA_005882155.1). Lineage (GTDB taxonomy): Bacteria > Pseudomonadota > Gammaproteobacteria > Burkholderiales > Burkholderiaceae_C > Albitalea. The sequence continues at coordinate 19,596 of VBCQ01000115.1, read as the reverse complement.
GCAACGGCCAGCACCGCGTCGATCTCACGCGCGATGCGCTGCGGCTGCTCGTGAATGACCCAGTGGGTGGCGCGCGGAATGCGCACCAGCTTCATCTTCGGCACATAAGCCTCGAGTCCATCGATCAGCGACGGCAGCAGTGCTGCATCGGCCTCGGCCCAGATTACCGAGGTCGGCACCTGCACCGTCACCGACTCGGGCGGGAACTGCAGCTTCAGCACCGGATCGTCGGGGCCGGTCGGCGGGTGAATCGGCGACGCGCGATAGAAATTCACCGGGCCTTGCAGGCCGTGGCTCCACACCGCACGGTACTCGTCCTTCACCGCGTCGGTCAGCCAGTCACTTCCATCGCGTGACGATTCTGCGACGGCCACCCGGCTGAAGAACGGCCACATCCGCGCATAGTCGTTCTCGGCCAGCAGCGCTTCCGCGTCGGGCCGGCGTAAAAAATTCATGTAGGCGCTGGCCGCTTGCTGCGCCGGGTTCGTCTGCAGCTCGCGCAAGAAGGTGCCCGGGTGCGGCGAATTGATGATGACGAGGCGCTTCAGACGCTTCGCAGACTGCACCGCGAAGTTCCACGCCACGGCACCGCCCCAGTCGTGCGCGATCAGCGCTTCGAGCGGACCGCCGCCGAGCTCGTCGAGCAGCGCCGCGATGTCGGCCATCACGTGCTTGGCGCGATACGCCTCGACTTCCGCCGGGGCCGACGACAGTTCGTAGCCTCGCAGGTTCGGTGCGATGCAACGATAGCGCGTGCCGAAATGCTCGAGCAGCTCGTCCCAGACGAACGCGCCCTCGGGAAAGCCGTGCAAGAACATCAGCAACGGCGCGCCCGGCGTTCCGCTCGTGCGGCACGACAGGCGAATGCCGCTCGGCAGCGTGATGATGGTCTTGTCGATCATGGTGTTTCCATCAATGCGTCCAGTGATGCAGCGTGACGGCAGCATCGGCGATGCCCGCCTTGCTCAGTGCCGAAAACAGGGCCACGCCGACATCGGCTTCGTCGGTCGTCATCTCGCCGAGAGCGGCCTGCGCTGCAGCCAAGGCCTCGTTGGACTCGCGGCGATTGAGCTTGTCCGACTTGGTTAAGAGCACGAGCAGCTTGACCGAGCCGTTGCCCACGCGCGGCGCGATAAAGCCGAGCAGCTGCGTGTCGAGCTCGGTGAAGCCGAGCCGCGAGTCGACCATCAGCACCACGCCGGCGAGGCTGCGACGAACCTCGAGGTAGTCGGCCATCACCTGCTGCCAGCGCAGCTTCGCGCCGCGCGCGACCGCCGCATAGCCGTAGCCCGGCAGGTCGGCGAACAGCGCGTCGGGCGCGGCTTTCGGGCCCAGCTCGAAGAGGTTGATGTGCTGCGTGCGACCCGGCGTTTTCGACGCGAACGCAAGGCGCTTCTGTTGCGTCAGCATATTGATCGCGGTCGACTTGCCGGCGTTCGACCGGCCGACGAAAGCGATCTCGGCGAGCTCGGTCTGCGGCAGCTGCGACAGCTCGCTCGCGGTGGTGAGAAATCGCGCCGTGTGGGCCCACGCCAGCGCCGCCTTTTCTTCGGGGCTCAACACAGCCTCGGGCTTGGCGGATTTGTTTTGCTCGGTCATCGGTCGCCCAAAGTCATCATTGTAAAATCGCTGGGTTTTGCACAAGAAACCGCGCCTCCCATGAAGCCTGCTGCTCCCTTGCTGACTGCTTTCCTGCTCGCTTCGTTTGCCGTCACGGCGCATGCCGCTGAAGCGAGCGTTGCAGCCAAGCCCGATCTGGCCAAAGGCCAGGCCAAATCGGCCGAGGTCTGTGCGGCCTGCCACACCAACGACGGCACGCGCGGCAGCCCGGCCAACCCGATTCTGCAGGGGCAGCATCCCGAGTACCTTGCCAAGCAGCTGACCGAGTTCAAGTCCGGCACGCGCGACAACCCGATCATGAAGGGCATGGCAGCACCATTGAGCGATGCCGACATCAAGAACGTCGCCGCGTTCTATGCGAGCAAGCAAGCCAAGCCCGGCTTCGCGAAGAACAAGGACTTGGTGAGTCTGGGTGAAAAGATTTATCGCGGTGGCGTTGCCGAGCGCAGCATTCCGGCCTGCGCCGGTTGCCACAACCCGAGCGGTGCCGGCAACCCAGCGCTGTTCCCGCGCCTCGCCGGCCAGCATGCCGACTACACCGAGGCCCAGCTCGTCGCGTTCCGTGCCCGCACACGCAAGAACAGCCAGCAGATGACCGACGTGGCGGCGAATCTCAACGATCGCGAGATCAAGGCCGTCGCCGACTACATCGCCGGATTGCGCTGAGGCGCGGCGTATAGTCTGCGCAGATCGACTTTCGCGCTTGCCCATGCCTTACGTTCGCCGCAACGCCGTTGGCCGCATCGACAGCCTGCACCGTGAGCGCCCCGCCGACGCGGTCGAGTTCCTCGACGACGCGCATCCCGAGGTCCAGGCCTTTGTCGGCCGCAGCGCAGACAACCCGGATGACTTCAGCCGCCTCGATGCCGACTTCGTCCGCGTCATCGAAGACGTGATCGACACGCTGATCGTCAAGAACATCCTCAACATCACCGACCTGCCGAGCGGCGCCCAAGCCAAGCTGTTCGCCCGCAAGAGCTTCCGCGAGCGCATCTCCAAGAGTTCGCTGCGCCTGTTCGAGCCGACCGACTTCGGCGATGTCGTCTGACACGGCTGGCGTCGCTGTGTAAGAACCCCGTCGGCGGGCCGACACACTCGGGTCCCTTGATCGGATTGACGCCATGCATTTCCTGAAAGACCGCGGCTATGCCCTGCCCTCGTCCGAGGTCACGCCGCAAGCGACGTACCACAGCCGCCGCGATCTGCTGAAGCTGCTGGCGACCGGCGCCGCCGGCGCGACGCTGACCGCCTGGGCCGCGCGCGAGGCGCTCGCGCAGACCGCGACCGCACGCCCGAACAAGCTCGCTGCGTTGCCGGGTGCGCGCAGCACCATCGCCGGCGGCATGACGATGGAAAAGCTCACGCCCTACGCCGACCTCACGAGCTACAACAACTTCTACGAGTTCGGCACCGACAAGTCCGACCCGGGCCAGAACGCGCACACCTTGAAGACCCGCCCGTGGACCGTTGCGATCGAAGGCGAAGTGAAGAAGCCCAAGGTCTACGACATCGACGAGCTGATCAAGCTGAGCACGCTCGAAGAACGCATCTATCGCCTGCGCTGCGTCGAAGGCTGGTCGATGGTGATTCCCTGGGTCGGCTACTCGCTCGCCGAGCTGATCAAGCGCGTCGAGCCGACCGGCAACGCGAAGTACATCGAGTTCGTCACGCTGGCCGACGCGAAGACGATGCCCTACGTCGGATCGCGCGTGCTCGACTGGCCGTATGTCGAGGGCCTGCGGATCGACGAGGCGATGCATCCGCTCGCGCTGCTCGCCTTCGGCCTCTACGGCGAGGTACTGCCGAATCAGAACGGCGCCCCGGTGCGCGCGGTCGTGCCGTGGAAGTACGGCTTCAAGAGCGGCAAGTCGATCGTCAAGATCCGCTTCACCGAAAAGGAGCCGCGCACCAGCTGGGTCAAGGCCGGGCCGGGCGAGTACGGCTTCTATTCGAACGTGAACCCGAACGTCGATCACCCGCGCTGGAGCCAGGCGACCGAACGCCGCATCGGCGAAGACGGGCTGTTCCAGAAGAAGCGGCCGACGCTGATGTTCAACGGCTACGAAGCGCAGGTCGGTCAGCTGTACGCCGGCATGGACCTGAAGAAGTTCTTCTGACCCATCATGTCCGCTGTGCTCAAACCCGGCATGCCTTCAAGCAGGTCACGCAGCGCGGCGCGCTCCAAGCCGTTTCTGCTGCATCCTGCTGCCAAGCCGCTGCTGTTCGCGCTGTGTCTGCTGCCCTTCGCTTGGCTGTTCTACGCCGCAGCGACCGATCATCTGGGCGCGAACCCGGCCGAAGCGCTGATCCGTTCCACCGGCGACTGGACCTTGCGCTTTCTGTGCATCACCTTGGCCATCACGCCGTTGCGCCAGTGGACTGCTCAGCCCGCGCTGGCGCGCTTTCGCCGCATGCTGGGTCTGTTCGCGTTCTTCTACGTCGTGCTGCACTTTCTGAGCTACAGCGGCTTCGACATGGGCTTCGATCTGGACGCGATCGTTCGCGACATCCCGAAGCGACCGTTCGCCCTCGTCGGCTTCACCGCATTCCTGCTGATGCTGCCGCTGGCCGCGACCTCGTTCAACCGCGCGATCAAGGCGCTCGGCGCGAAGCGCTGGCAGACGATTCATCGCGCGGTCTACGCGATCGTGCTGCTCGGTCTGCTGCATTTTTTCTGGATGCGCGCGGCAAAGAACAACTTTGCCGAAGTCGCCGTCTACGCCGCGGTGATCGCGCTGCTGCTCGGCTGGCGCGTCCAGCAGCACTGGTCGAAGCCGCGGCGCTGAGCTCGCGCGTGACCTGCATCACATGGTGGGCATCGCGCGGTGCCCGCGGCGACGGGCACAATGAATGCGTTCGCCGCGCAGTCCGATGTCCGAGCCCGCCACCTCCTTGCCTGTCCCCGCCGGGCCGAGCGCTGCGCGCGAGTTGATCGCGCGATCCGAGGCAGCGCACACCAGCGGCGAGCACCTCGAGGGCGTCGCTCTCGCCGAGCAGGCGGTCGCGATCGCCCTGCAGGCCGACGACGCCGCGCTGATCGCTCAAGCCCATTCGCAACTCGCGGCGCACCGCTGGCGCCTCGGCCAATTCGAGCTCGCGGTGCGCGCCGGCCGCGTCGCTGCTGCGCGCTGGCAAGCCCTCGGCGGCGAGCAGGAATGCGACACGCTGTGCCTGCTCGCAATTTCGTACAGCGAGCTCGGCCTGCAGGACGAAGCCTTGAAAGCCGCGACCGCTGCGTTCGACAAGGCACGCGAGCATCGCTACGACACGCAGACGGTGCGCGCGCTGAACCGCATCGGCGTCTGCTTCGATCGCCTCGGCGACCCCGCGCAGAGCGAAAAATTCCTGCTGCAATCGCTCGGCCGGGCGCGCGAGCTGGCCGACCCCAACGATGTGCTGGGCGCGCTGAACAACCTGATGGCGACCACGATCAGCGCCTTCTATCACCACCGCCAGCGCGACGAGCCGGAGCAGGCCGCCAGCGCGCTGCAGCGCGCTCGCCAGTACGGCCGCCAAGCCGTCTCGCTGGCGCGCCGCCACGGCGACGCTTACCGATTGGCGGTGACCCAAGGCAACCTCGGCGAGGTACTCGGACTCGCCGGCGAATACGACGAGTCGCACCGCGTGCTGCGCGACACCGTCACGCAGGCGCAACAGCACGGCTACCGCGCGGTCGAGCTGCGCACGCGCCACAACATCGGCGAGGTGCTGATCCAGCAAGGCCGCTTCGACGAAGCGATCGCCACGCTGCGCGACACGCTGACCGAGCTCGACCACAGCGATCAGGAAACGACGCGGATGCGCGTTCATTCGGCGCTCTATCGCGCCTACAAAGCGGCACGCGAATTCGAGGCGGCGCTGCTTCATTGCGAGGCCTATCACGCGCTGGAGCTGCATCGCGCGGCGCTGCAAAGCCACGCGCAGGCGCGGCTGATGGTCAATCGCATGGACGTCGAGAACGCATTGCTCGACGGCGAGCGCGCGCGGCTCGACGCCGAGTTGCAGCGCCTGCGCAGCCGCGAGCTCGAAGCCGAGAAGCTCCAGCTCGAAGCGCGCACTGCCGAGCTGCAGCGCGACACGCTGGAAGACCAGTTGACGCGCCTCGGCAACCGCCGCCGCATCGACGAGGAGCTGCCGCGCATCTTCGCCCGCGCCGACCCGGCGGCGCATCCGCTGTGCCTGGCGATTGCCGACCTCGATCACTTCAAGGACGTCAACGATCGCTTCGGCCACGGCGTCGGCGACAACGTGCTGCGCGCGGTCGCGCAGATCTTTCGCATCAAGACGCGTCCGAGCGATTTGATCGCGCGCATGGGCGGCGAGGAGTTCCTGTTCGCCCTCGTCGACACCCCGCTGCCGGTCGCACAGGACATCTGCGAGCGGCTGCGCGCCGCCGTCGAAGCGCATCCATGGAACGAGGTCGCGCCGGGCTTGCGCGTGACGATCAGCCTCGGCTTGTGCCACGCCGCGGCCAACGACACCCATCGCAGCGTGATCGATTGCGCCGACGCGCGGCTTTACGACGCGAAGCGCAACGGCCGCAACCGGGTCGAGTCCTCTCCCGCGTGAACAGGCCCTAGCGCGGCGCCGTCTCCAGCCGCGCCTTGATGAAACTGCTCGCCGCGTAGCGCGTCACCTTGCTGTAGTAGCGCTCGCTGAGCCGCTGCACCATCGCCGTGTAGGCCTCCATCAGCTCGGGGCGGATGCTGAAGTGGTCGTAGTTGACGACCACATCGACGCGTCGGCCGGCCGCGCCGACGCGCTCGGCGACGGCCGCTTCGATCTCGTCGATGTCCTGCAGCGTGTCGACCGACAGGCCCTCGAAGTTGACGAACAGCACGTTGCTGCGTTCGTCGTATTCGAAACGGCGCGCGAGCGGCAGGCTCAGCATGCGCTCGCGCAGGTTCATCGCCGCGTCGGCGAACAAGCTCGCGTCCATCAGCCGCAGCTGCGGGCTGATCGCCGGCATGAACTCCATCTTCCGCAGGATGTGGCGGTCGAGGTCGATGCCGGGCGCGACCTCGACCAGCTCGAGTCCGGCCTCGGCGAGGCGAAACACGCAACGCTCGGTGACGTAGAGCACGCGCTGGCCGCGCTTTCGCGCGAGGTCGCCGCTGAAGGTGCGGTGCTCGACCTCGCGGACGAACTTCGTGCTCGTGCCTTCGCTGTCCACATGCACCTGGCCATCGGCCACGCGAAGGCAGAGGTCGCAGGCGGTGAAGGTGCCGACGAACACCACCTCTTTCGCGTTCTGGCTGATGTTGATGAAGCCGCCGGCGCCGGCGAGCCGCGGGCCGAACTTGCTGACGTTCAGGTTGCCGTGCTGATCGACCTGCGCCAGGCCGAGCACCGCGACGTCGAGCCCGCCGCCATCGTAGAAATCGAACTGGCTCGGCTGGTCGATGATCGCCTGCGTGTTGACCGCGGCTCCGAAGTTCAGGCCGCTCGCCGGGATGCCGCCGATCACGCCGGGCTCCGCCGTGAGCGTCAGCAAGTCGATGATCTTCTCTTCGGCCGCCACGTCGGCCACGCCTTCGGGCATGCCGATGCCGAGGTTCACGACCGCGTTGCGCTTGAGCTCGAGCGCGGCGCGGCGCGCGATCACTTTGCGCTCGGACATCGCCATCGGCACGAGCGTGTTCATCGGCACGCGGATCTCGCCGGCGAAGGCCGGGTTGTACTGCGTGACGAAGGTCTGCATGTGGTGCTCGGGCTTCTCGGCGACGACCACGCAGTCGACCAGCACGCCGGGGATCTTGACCTGGCGCGGATTCAGCGAGCCGCGCTCTGCGATGCGCTCGACCTGCGCGATGACGATGCCGCCGCTGTTGTGCGCCGCCATCGCGATCGCCAGCGCTTCGAGCGTCAAGGCCTCGCGCTCCATCGTCAGGTTGCCGTCGGGGTCGGCGGTCGTCGCGCGGATGATGCCGACCTGGATCGGGAAGGCCTTGTAGAACAACACCTCCTCGCCGTCGATCTCCATCAGCCGCACGAGGTTCTCTTCGGTGCGCGAGTTGACCTTGCCGCCGCCGAAGCGCGGGTCGACGAAGGTGCCGAGGCCGACGCGGCTCAGCGTCCCCGGCTTGCCGGCAGCGATGTCGCGGAACAGGTGCGCGATCACGCCTTGCGGCAGGTTGTAGGCCTCGATCTCGTTGGCGACCGCGAGCGCCTGCAGCGCCGGCACCAGCCCCCAATGGCCGCCGACGACGCGCTGCACGAGGCCCGCGTGGCCGAAGTGATTCAGCCCGCGCGCCTTGCCGTCGCCCTGGCCCGCGGCGTAGACCAGCGTCAAGTCGCGCGGCGAGCCGCTGCCGCACTCGGCCTGCGTTGCGAGAAAACGATCTTCGAGCGCAATCGCGATGCCTTCGGCGAAGCCGATGCCCACGAAGCCGCCAGTCGCCACCGTGTCGCCGTCGTGAATCAGGCGCACCGCCTCGGCCGCGCTGACGATCTTGTCGGGACGTGCCGGGTTGGCCGCCGCAGGGTTCGCTGGGTTGAGGTGCATGGCGTGTCTCCGGCCGCTTTGCGCCGCCATCATCAGCGCAAAGCAAACGCGTCCGCAATCGGTGCCGACACCGTCAGCCGACGGTGTGGCCGAGCACGATCAAGCTTCCCCAGACGAGCAGCGCGACGCCGAGCGGCGCGCTGAACTTGCGACCCCATGGCGCGTTCTTTTCGATCGCCATCACGCCGCCGAGCAGCAGCATCCAGCCCAGATTGCCGGTGCCCACCGCGAACATCAAGAGCATCAACGCCCAGCAGCAGCCGACGCAGAACGCGCCATGATGAATGCCAAGTCGCAACGCCTGCGCGCGCGGCTCGCCGCCATGCCAATGCTGAACGACGAAGCTGACCGGCGTGCGGCATTTGTCGAGGCAGCGGTATTTCAAGCGGGTGAACTGGAACGCGCCGGCGAGCAGCAGCGGCCCCGCGCCGAACACCCACGTGTTCGACAGCATCCACGCGTTGCGATCGAGACCGCGATGCAGCGCGAGATCGAACGCGTGCGCGACGATGCCGAACGCGAGCCAGACCAGCAGATAGCCGCCGATGACGAGCGCCAGCAGCTGCACCCGGTCACGCCGCGCGGCGACCAGGCGCTGGAAGCTGCCGAGCAACGGCAGCGTCGTCGGCAACATCATCGCGATCGTCATCAGCGTCCAGCCGGCCACGTAGACGCTGGCCTGCAGCACGCCGGAGAGGCCGACGCCGCAGATCTCGATGACGCTCGCTTCGCCGTGATGGAGGTAGCGGCCGTACGGCGACCGCTCCCAGATCCACAGCGACAGCCACGCGACCGCCACCAGGCTGCCCAGCACGGGCAGCAACAGGCGACGGTGGGCGATGGCGTTCACCGCTGCAGCGGCCGCGCCGCCGTCGGCTCAGCCGGCGCCGAGCCGCCTCAAGGCGGCTGAGCGCGCCCTCGGGGGGCAGGAGCGAGGCGACGTTGGGGTCGTCATCTCAGTTTTCCATTGCGTCGAAGCCCCACCCGCGACGCATGAACCAGCGCCACCAAGCGGCCACCGCGGATCCGGCTTTGCCGGTCCGCTGGCGGCGCCCCCTTGAGGGGGAGGCGCCGAAGGCGCTTCGGGGGTGGGTCATTTCAGCAGACGAAGCGGAACGACCCCTGAACCGAGTTATGGCCGTGCAGGTCGAGCTTGATGCCGAGCGCTGGCGCATCGGCCTTGTAGCTCGATGCCTTGCCGACATAGGCAGGCGAACCCGGGATGGTGCTGAACACGCTGTTATGCAGCGAGGTCGGCTGGCCGTCCGGACCCTTGAACGGCTCCATCTCGGCCGAAACCGCGCTGCCGACGCGCAAGCGGCCTTTGCCCTCCTCGACTTGGAAGGTCATCGGCACGCGTTCGACGCCGACGACTTCGCCGACCAGCTGCGCGAGGTCGGCCACCGGCCCGCCCTTCTTGCCGGTCCAGACCGCCAGGATCGCCTCTTCCTGCGCCTTGCTGGCTCGCTCGTCCACATACGCCAGGATCTTCCAGTTGCCCTGCAAGATGTTGCCCGGAATGTGCGCGAGTGCCGCAAACGTGAGGCCCGTGACATCGACGCCGTCGATCGAGCCTTTGTCGATGTGCCAGGCCAGCATGCCTTTGCAGGTGCCGTTGTCGGGATCGTCGCCCACCCAGCAGGGACACAGAGTGTGGCAGTCGCAAACTTCGAGCAGCCGACCTTCGAGCGTGTAAGCCATGATGGCCCCCTTCGTGTGAGGAAACAGGCCAAAACATTAGGCGCTCGCCGACGCTCTCGCCACCCCTAGAAGTATGGGGCTCGGACTACCACAGCGGCTTGCTCAAGCGCTCGGTGAACGACGAGAACATCAGGTTGAAGCTGAGGCTGATTCGCTCGTCGTCGCTCGCGTTCGCGTCGACCGAATGCTCGAGGTAGGAGGGGAACAGCAGCAGCATGCCGTTGCGCACCTGCAGCACCACCTGGTCGGTGTTCTCGGCCGTGAGTTCGACCACCGGCGGGCGAATGACGCTCGTCTGGCGGCGCGGATCGTGGAAGCTGATCGTGTCGGCGCCCGGCTGGGTGCGCAGGTAGTACACGCCGCTCAAGAAATTGTTCGGGTGGCTGTGCAGCTTGTGCGCCGCGCCTGGCGCCAGCACCGTGGCCCAGCAGGCGGTGATCTCGACAGGCTCGTCGCCGATCCGCAAGAAGCGCAGCACACTCGTGGCGCCACGCTCGACGCACGACACCAGCTCGCGCAGCTCGTCGCGACGATGCAGGTCCTGCGCCGACTGCCAGCCGCGGCCATGCGCAAGCGGCGGCAGCTCGCGGCGCATCTCGGCCAGTGCCGCCACGATCCGCGCCGCCAGCGCATCGCGCAAGTCGGCTTCGATCTGCAGCTTCCACACCAGCGTCGGAAACATCGGGATCACATCCGAGGTTTCCATCCAGCGCTTGCTTTCTGTGACCATCGTCATCGACCCTGCGGCAGCATCAACGAGCAGCGGACGTGCAGCTTGTCGCGCCGACGCCGATCGTCTGCAATCCACCGCCTTCGCCGAGCGCGTTCTGCTCGTGCTGCAGCGCTTCGAGCCGCTCGACGTCCCAGCCCAGATTGCGGCCGATCGCCAGACCGACGCCGAGGTCCGCCGCGCTGCTGCTGCGCGACACCAGCATCTCGGCCATGGCCCCGCAGATCGGCCGGCGCTCCCGGTCGGCCACCGCATCGGCGCCGCAATACGTGTGGGCCTGGCTCAGCGCCCGCTCGACCAGCTCGGGTAGTGCGCCGGCGTGAGCGTCGATTCGGCGGGCCATCGCGGCGTGCTGCATCGCCTCGGCCTCGGCGTCGAACGCCTGTTGCCGGCTTGCCTCGGCAGCCAGCTCGAGCCAGGGCAGCGCGCTGTCGGCGTCGAGCCGCGCCCATTGCGTTCGGCTGAGCAGTTTGCAAGCAGCGGCGTCGGCCGCCAACGAGCCCTTGCATGCTTCGAGCGCAATCGCGTAGACGACCGGGTCCAGCGAACCGACGGCCAGCCGTGCCAAGCCGTCGACCCGAGCGCCAGCGCTGCAGGCGGGCGTTGCAGGGGGTTCGGGCAGTTCGATCGCGGGGCGCGCGGGCGCGGCCGATGCCGATGCTGCAACAGCGTCGAACGCGAACAGCGACAGCGCCGGCAACTCGACTGCACCGCCGAGCGGTGCCGCGGGCACTGCGTCGAGGTTCGCGCTGGTCCACAGCAAGGCCAGCAGCACGAGCAGCGCGCCGGCCCACGTCCAGCGTGGCAAACGCGTCGGTCGGTGCGTCATGCAGCCCTCCTCGGGACGCGACAAGAGCTTTTCGATTCAGCCGATGCCGTTCCGTTCAGCGGCTGGAAGCAGGTTCAATGCGGCCGGCGGGCGACGGCGTAGACCACCGTCGGGCGGTAGACCAGCCCCTCGCCGCCGAGCGTCGCGAGGCGCTCGCGCACGCGCTGCCGGCATGCGGCGCGCTCGGGCTCGGCGAGGCCGGGCAGGCGCCGCGATGCGACGCCGCAGCGGGTCTGCACGGTGAACAGTGCGTCGGCGGTCCAGCGGTATTCGACTTCCTCGCTCCATGCCGCCTCGCAGGCGAGGCCGGCGTGCTGCAGCAGCGCAGCGAGCTTGTCCGGCGTGTCCATCCGGTCGTGCTGCATCACGCTCGCGTCGCGCGGGTCGGGCGCGGCGCCGAAGCGGTCGAGCTCTTCCTTCCAGATCGGCAGCCCGGGCACACCGGGGTCCCCGCCCCACGTTACCGTCCCTGCGACCCCGCCCGGCCTCAACACCCGATGCACCTCGCGCAGCGCCGCGCTCGGATCGGGAACGTGGAACAGCACGAACGCGAGCAGGGCAGCGTCGAAAGCTTGCGAGCCGAACGCAAGATGCTGCGCGTCGGTGACGACGCAGGCCAGATCGCTCGTGCGGCGAGCGATCTGCAGCATGCCTTCGGCCCGGTCGGCGCCGACCAGCCAGGCGTTCGGCGCGGCGGCCTGCAGCGCCGGAATCAGCACCCCGGTGCCGCTGCCCAGGTCGAGGATTCGCGCAACGTTGGCGAGCGCCATGCGGCCCAGCACCGGCTGCGCCATCGGACCGATCACCGACGCCCAGTGCTTCGCATAGGCCTCGGCGATCGACGTGTATTCGGCGGACAGCTGATGCGACGGATCCATGGCAACGCGCTCGTGCAAGCCGCGTGGCTCGGCACGCGGAACATCATGAGGCGATTCTGTCACTGCGCCGGTCGTCGATCGCTGCGGGCGACGCCGCAGCCCGAGCGAGCACCGCTTTCAGGGCGGCGCCGGTGTGGCTGGTCCGGCACTGAACCAGCCCTTCCGGCGTCGTCTCGGCCACCACTGCACCGCCGCGAACGCCGCCCTCGGGGCCGAGGTCGATGACCCAGTCGGCCTCGGCAATGACGTCGAGGTCGTGCTCGATGACGACGACGCTGTGGCCGCCGTCGACGAGCCGGTGCAGCACGCGGATCAGCTTCTCGACGTCGGCCATGTGCAGCCCGACCGTCGGCTCGTCGAGCACGTACAGCGTGTGCGGCGCCTTGTTGCCGCGCCGCGTGACGTCGTCGCGCACCTTGGTCAGCTCGGTGACGAGCTTGATGCGCTGCGCTTCGCCGCCGCTCAGCGTCGGCGACGGCTGGCCGAGCGTCAGATAGCCGAGGCCCACGTCCTTCAGCAGTTGCAGCGGGTGCGAGATGTTGGGCATCGCGGCAAAGAACTCGACCGCCTCGTCGACCTCCATCCGCAGCACGTCGCCAATGCTCTTGCCGCGCCAGCTCACCGCCAGCGTCTCGGCGTTGAAGCGCTGGCCATGGCAGACATCGCACGGCACCTTCACGTCGGGCAGGAAGCTCATCTCGATCGTTCGAACGCCCTGCCCTTCGCACGCCGGGCAGCGTCCTTCGCCGGTGTTGAAGCTGAAGCGCGCCGGCGCATAGCCGCGTGCGCGCGACTCGAGCGTGTCGGCGAACAGCTTGCGGATCGTGTCCCAGAAACCGATGTAGGTCGCGGGGCACGAGCGCGGCGTCTTGCCGATCGGCGTCTGGTCGACTTCGAGCACGCGGTCGATCTGCTGCCAGCCGTCGATGGCCGAACAACCCTGCCAATTCGGTTTCGCACCGCGGGTGTTGATGAACTGCAGATTCGCGAGCAGCACGTCGCGCGCGAGCGTCGACTTGCCCGAGCCGCTGACGCCGGTCACGGCGACGAGGCGCTTGAGCGGCAAGTCGATGCTGATGTCTTGCAGGTTGTGCAGCGATGCGTCGCGCAGCATCAGTTGTTGCTGTTTGCCGTTGACCTTGCGCCGTACTTGCAACGGATGCAGCAGCGGCGATGCGAGAAAGCGGCCCGTGACCGAATTGGAATGCAAGGCCAAATCCGCCGCCGTTCCTTCCGCCACCAGCGAACCGCCGCGCTTGCCCGCACCCGGTCCGATGTCGATGATGTGATCGGCGCGGCGAATCGTGTCCTCGTCGTGCTCGACGACCACCAAGGTGTTGCCCTTCTCGCCGAGCTTGTGCAGCGCGTCGAGCAGGATCTGGTTGTCGCGCGGATGCAGGCCGATCGTCGGCTCGTCGAGCACGTAGCAGACGCCTTGCAGATTGCTGCCGAGCTGCGCCGCAAGCCGGATGCGCTGCGCTTCGCCGCCGCTCAAGGTCGGCGCGGCGCGGTCGAGCGTCAGGTAGCCGAGGCCGACTTCTTCCAGGAACTCGAGACGGCTCTTGATCTCGGTGACCACGTCGCGCGCGATGTCGGCGTCGCGGCCGGTCAGCATCAGCGACTCGACCCACTGCCGCGCGTCGGCGACCGACCACTGCGCGATCCAGGCGATCGAGTGGCCCTCGAAGGTGACGCCGCGCGAGATCGGGTTCAGGCGCGTTCCGCCGCAATCGTGGCACGGCGCGTCGACGACGCCCTCGACCTCGATCTCCTCGGACGGAAAGCTTTGTTCGCGGCCTTTGTTGTCGTCGTCCTTGATCGAGTCGTCGTAGGCCTTGCGCTGCTCGCGCGTCAGCGCCAGGCCGGTGCCGACGCAGGTCGTGCACCAGCCGTGCTTGCTGTTGTAGCTGAACATCCGCGGGTCGAGCTCGGGGTAGCTCGTGCCGCAGACCGGGCAGGCGCGCTTGGTCGAGAACACCTTCACTGCGCCGATGCCGTTCGTCGGACCGTCGCTGATCATCGCGCCCTTCAGTCCATCGAGCGGCGCCAGCAGGTGCATCACGCCCTTGCCGAGCTCCAGCGTCTTGGCCAGCAGATCGCGCAAGTCCGCTTCGTTGTCGGCACTGACGACGAGGTCGCCGACCGGCAACTCCAGCGTGTGTTCCTTGAAGCGATCGAGCCGCGGCCACGGGTCGACCTTCAAGAATTCGCCATCGACGCGCAAGTGCGTGTGGCCGCGCGCCTTGGCCCATTTCGCGAGGTCGGTGTAGACGCCTTTGCGATTCACGACGAGCGGCGCGAGCAGGCCGACATGCTGGCCCTTGTGGTCGCGCAGCAGTTGCGCTGCGATGCTCTCGGCGCTCTGCGGCTTGACCGGCGCGCCGTCGTGCACGCAATGCTGCAGGCCGAGCTTGACGTAGAGCAGGCGCAGGAAGTGCCAGACCTCGGTCGTTGTCGCGACGGTGCTCTTGCGCCCGCCGCGCGACAGCCGCTGCTCGATCGCGACGGTCGGCGGAATGCCATACACCGCGTCGACCTCGGGCCTTCCCGCGGGTTGCACGATGCTGCGCGCGTAGGCATTCAGCGACTCGAGGTAGCGGCGCTGCCCTTCGTTGAACAGGATGTCGAACGCGAGCGTGCTCTTGCCCGAGCCCGACACGCCGGTGATCACGCTGAACTTGCCGCGCGGGATGCTGACGTCGAGCGACTTGAGGTTGTGCTCGCGCGCGTTGACGATGCGGATCGATTCATCCCTCAATTCATTCACCGCAGAGGAACGGAGGGACGCAGAGGACCGCAAAGGAAGACCCGAAAACTCTGCGAACCTCTGCGTCCTCGGTTCCTCTGCGGTGAACGCGTTCGACAGCCCCATCGCGACGTCGTAGTCCGCGAGCGCCTTGCCGGTGTGCGACGTCGGATGGCGCTTCACCTCTTCCGGCGTACCGGTGCACACGAGCTGCCCGCCCGCCTCGCCGCCTTCGGGGCCGAGGTCGATCAGCCAGTCCGACGCGCGGATCACGTCGAGGTTGTGCTCGATGACGATGATCGAATGGCCGGCGTCGAGCAGCTTGCGGAAAGCGCGCATCAGCTTCGCGATGTCGTCGAAGTGCAAGCCTGTGGTCGGCTCGTCGAACATGAACAACGTGCCTTTGCGCGCCACCGCTTGACGGCTCGCCGTGGTGTTCTGCGCGGTCTCGGCGAGGAACGCGGCAAGCTTCAAGCGCTGAGCTTCGCCGCCGCTCAAAGTCGGCACCGGCTGGCCCAGCTTCACGTATTCAAGGCCGACGTCGACGATCGGCTGCAGCACGCGCAGCACCTCGCGGTCGGCGGCGAACAGCTGCACCGCTTCGCTGACGGTGAGGTCGAGCACGTCGGCCACGCTGAGGTCGCGCACGCCGTCGTTCGGCATGCGGCGCGAGATCTTCACGTCGAGAAGCTCGGCGCGGTAGCGGCGCCCGTCGCAGTCAGGGCAGCGCAAATACACGTCGCTCAAGAACTGCATTTCCACATGCTCGAAGCCCGAGCCGCCGCAGGTCGGGCAGCGGCCGTCGCCGGCGTTGAAGCTGAACATCCCGGCGCCGTAGCCGCGCTGCTGTGCGAGCGGCGAGTCGGCGAACAGCTTGCGGATCTCGTCGAACGCGCCGACGTAGCTCGCCGGATTCGAGCGCGCCGTCTTGCCGATCGGTGATTGATCGACGAACACCGAGTCGGTCAGCCAGTCGGGGCCGAGCAGGCAGTCGTGCGCGCCCGGCGTCTCGGTCGCCTTGCCGAAGTGACGCTGCAGCGCCGGGTACAGCACGTCCTGCATCAGCGTGCTCTTGCCCGAGCCCGACACGCCCGTCACGCAGACCAGATGGCGCAGCGGAAACTCGACCGTGATGTCCTTCAGGTTGTGTTCGCGCGCGCCTTGCAGGATCAGCTTGGGCGTGGTCTCGCCGACCAGCCGCTTGATGCCCATGCTGACGTGCTTGCGCGCACCGAGGTAGGCGCCGGTCAGCGTGTCGGCATCGCGGATGGCCTGCGGCGTGCCGTCGAAGACGATCGTGCCGCCGCGCTCGCCGGGGCCCGGCCCCATGTCGAGCAAGCGGTCGGCCGCCATCATCACCGCCGGGTCGTGCTCGACGACGACCAGCGTGTTGCCGGCGTCGCGCAGCCGCTGCATCGCTTCGATGATGCGGTTCATGTCGCGCGGGTGCAGTCCGATGCTCGGCTCGTCGAGCACGAACATCGTGTTGACCAGCGAGGTACCGAGCGCAGTCGTCAGGTTGATGCGCTGCACCTCGCCGCCGCTCAAGGTGCGGCTTTGACGATCGAGCGTCAGGTAGCCAAGGCCCACGTCGCAGAGGTACTTCAAGCGCGTGCGGATCTCGTCGAGCAAGAGCTTCAGCGCCTCATCGAGCATCGTGCTCGGCAGCGACAGGCCGTCGAAGAAGCGGCGGATGCGGTCGATCGGCATCAGCATCAGGTCGTGCACCGTGAGGCCGGGCATTGCTTCGAGCTGCGTGCGTGACCACGCGACACCGCGCGGCATAAAACGCAGCGCCGGCGCCAGCACCGCATCGGCATCGTCCTTCGTCCCGAGCCGCCACAGCAACGCTTCGTTCTTCAGCCGCGCGCCGCCGCAGGTTTCGCACGGCGTGTAGCTGCGGTACTTCGACAAGAGCACGCGGATGTGCATCTTGTAGGCCTTCGATTCGAGGTATTCGAAGAAGCGCTTGACGCCGTACCACTGCTTGTTCCAGTTGCCTTTCCAGTGCGGCGAGCCGTTGATGACCCAGTCGCGCTGCGCCTCGGTGAGCATGGCCCACGCGGTGTCGCGCGGGATGCCGGCCTCGCCGCCGTACTTCATCAGGTCGTCCTGGCATTCCTTCCAGGCCGGCGTCTGCAGCGTCTTGATCGCGCCGGCACGCAAGGTCTTGCGATGGTCGGGAATGACGAGGCCGTAGTCGACCCCGATCACCCGGCCGAAGCCACGGCAGGTTTCGCACGCGCC
Source organism: Betaproteobacteria bacterium (assembly GCA_005882155.1). Lineage (GTDB taxonomy): Bacteria > Pseudomonadota > Gammaproteobacteria > Burkholderiales > Burkholderiaceae_C > Albitalea. Next base: position 2,340 of record VBCQ01000115.1, on the reverse strand, counting down.
CATCGCCGAGTTGAACGAGAACAGCGCCGGTTGCGGGTCGCTGTAGCGGATGTCGCTGTCGGGGCAATGCAGGCCGGTGGAGAAACGCCACAAGGTTGGCGCAGGGACTTCCTTCGACAGGCTCAGGACGATCGGAAATACAGGCTCAGCGGGAACGGGCAACGGGGCATCAAGCACATACACGTTCACCCGCCCGCTGCCGCGCTTCAACGCGACTTCGATCGCTTCGACCGCGCGCACCTTCTCGGTCCCTTGAATTCGAAATCGATCGGCGACCACATCGAGGACCTTGCGCGGCCCGGTCGGGGATGCGACTTCGCGCTCGGCCTGCACCTTGGTGAAGCCGCTCGCCGCGAGCCATTGCTCGACTTCATCGGCCGTCACGCTCGCCGGCAGCTCGACCGGAAAGGTCACGACAAGACGCGGGTCGCTGTCGCGCGTGCGCGCCATCAGCTCCGCATAAATCGTCTCCGGCGAGTCGTGCCTCACGCGCTGCGCGGTCTGCTTGTCGAACAGCTCGGCAGCGCGCGCATACAGCAGCTTCAGGTGATCGTTCAGCTCGGTCATCGTGCCCACTGTCGAACGCGACGTGCGCACCGGGTTCGTCTGGTCGATCGCGATTGCCGGCGGCACGCCGTCGACGCGATCGACCGCCGGCCGGTCCATGCGGTCGAGAAACTGCCGCGCATAGGCACTGAAAGTCTCGACGTAGCGGCGCTGCCCTTCGGCGTACAGCGTGTCGAACACCAGGCTCGACTTGCCCGACCCGCTCGGCCCCGTGACGACCGTCATCTCGCCGGTACGGATGTCGAGGTCGAGGTTCTTCAGGTTGTGCTGGCGGGCGCCGCGAATGCGGATCAGACCTGACGCGGTCATGGGAGAGGCCGATGAAGACGAAGCGGAACATTCTAGAGACGCACTTGAATCGCGTTCGAACGTGGCTTTGTCACGAATCGCGGGCGCGGGCTTCGGTTATCCACAATGCGCAAAAGGCCTGCCTCTCGCAACACTGCATCACGGTCCTCACTGGAGACACGCATGAGCAGATTGGCGAACCGCTGGCGCGCGCTGGCACTCGGTCTGATCGCCGCGGCGGCGGCGCCGCTGGCGGCGGCGCAAATCGTCGTCGGACAGACCTCGGGATTCACCGGCCCGGTGGCATCGGGCGTGAAGGAGAACACCGACGGCGCCAAGCTCTACATCGACCATGTCAACAAGCTCGGCGGCGTCAACGGCCAGCGCATCGAGCTGGTGTCGCTCGACGACAAGTTCGATCCCAAGCTCGCCGCCGAGAACGCGCGCAAGCTGATCACCGAGCGCAACGCAGTCGCGCTGTTCATGAACCGCGGCACGCCGCACACCGAGGCGCTGAAGCCGCTGCTCGAGGAATACAAGGTGCCGCTGGTGGCGCCGTCGACCGGTGCGATGATCCTGCACAAGCCGGTGAATCCGTGGATCTTCAACGTGCGCGCGCCGTACCAGCGCGAAGCCGAGAAGGCCGTCATGCACTTGGCGACGATCGGCCTCACGCACATCGCGCTCGTGCATGTCGACGACACGTTCGGTGCCGACTGCGCGATCGGCGCGCAAAAAGGTTTCGAGCGCGCCAAGATCAAGCCGGTGTTCGTCGACAAATTCGATCGCAGCAAGCCCGACTTCAGCGCGATCGCGCAGAAGTCGACGAAGAGCGGCGCGCAGGCGATCTTCCTGATCGGCTCGGCCGGCGCTGTGGCCGACGGCACGAAGGCGATTCGCGGTGCCGGCTCGCGTGCGCAAATCGTGACCGTGTCGAACAACGCATCGGGAGGCTTCATCAAGCAGATGGGCGACTACGCGCGCGGCACGATCGTCACGCAGATCTTCCCGTACGAGCGCTCGCTCGCGGCGCCGATCGTCAAGGAAGCGAACGATCTTGCGAAGGCCAAGGGAATCGCCGAAGTCACACCGGCCATGCTCGAAGGATTTGCCGGCGCGAAGGTGCTGGTCGAAGGGCTGCGCCGCGCTGGGCCGAACCCGACTCGCGTCCGTCTGCAGCAGGCACTGGAGACGTTTCGCAAGGTCGACATCGGCGGGCTCGAGCTGAGCTACAGCGCGACGAACCACACCGGGCTCGAATACGCCGACCTGTCGATCATCGGGCCCGACGGCAAATTCCGCCGCTAGAGGACTGTTTGCGGCTTTGCCGCGCACAGTCCTTAGCGCAAGCGCTGAACGTACCGCTCCCCCGGCCCCCTCCGAGCGGGGGCTCCAGCATGAATGACGAGCCGGCTGGCGGCCGGCAAAACCTTCAAGCCCTCGCCTTCTTCCGTCAAAAGCGAAACAAGGCCGCGAGCCGCGCGA
>VBCQ01000114.1 GCA_005882155.1 Betaproteobacteria bacterium | reverse complement strand
GCAGCCACTCGGGCGCGCCGATGTCTTCGAGTGTGCGGTCGTTGAGCTCGATCGCGGTTTCGAGTTCGCGCTCGGCGCGGCGCTGCGCGATCAGCAGGTGCCAGCGCTCGCGCAGCGCATCGATCAGATCGCCGGCCCAGGCCGCGACGCTTGGGCGAGACAGCGGAATCGGCTGAGGCAGGTAGGCGTTCGACATGATGGGCTCCGGCGGTTGTGAATCGATGTTGGTAAGCATAGAAGCCCAACTACCCGGGTGGAAGCGACTTGTTCTTGCCGACTTGGGCAGTTATGCTTACCAGCATGGCCCGCCTGCCGCTGAACAGCTTGCCCGCATTTCGCACCGTCGCGCAGCTGCAGAACCTGCGCGCCGCGGCCGAGTCGCTGCACCTGACGCACAGCGCAGTGAGCCAGCAAATTCGCGGCCTCGAGGAGCAGCTCGGCTTCGCGCTGTTCGAGCGGCGCGGCCGGCGCGTCGTGCTCAACGCGGCCGGCGAAGCCTTGCTGCGCAGCGTCGAGCCGGCGCTCGCGCAGCTCGACGATGGCGTGCAGGCCGCGGCCGCTGCGGCGAGCGGGTCGGCGCAGCGATTGCGCGTGACCACGCTGCCGTCGTTTGCGCAACGCTGGCTGCTGCCGCGCATCGGACGCTGGCGCGAACGTCATCCGACCCTCGCGCTAGAGATCGATGCGTCACACCAGGTCGTCGATCTGCAGCGCGAAGACTTTCACGCCGCGTTGCGACAAGGCCGCGGACCCTGGGCCGGGCTCGAGTCGGAGCGGCTGTTCGAAGGGCCGATGCCGTTGATCGTCGTCGGCTCGCCTGCTGCCGCGCGCCGGCTGCTCGGTGCACAGCCCGAAGCGCTGGCACGCGAGCCCCTGCTCGGCGACAGCGAGCTGTGGCAACGCTGGTTCGCTGCCGCCGATCTGCGCATCCACGTGACGCCGGTGGCAAGCTTTAACGATGCGGGACTGATGCTGCAGGCCGCCGAGCAGAATCTCGGCCTCGCGCTGGGGCGCGAGATGCTCGCCGCCGATGCGCTCAGCGATGGCCGCCTGGTGAGGCTGTCGCCGCTGTCGATCGTTTACGAGCATGCCCATCCGTACCACCTCGTCTTCCCGCCGGCCCTGCGCGACTGGCCGCCGCTGGTGGCGCTGCGGCGCTGGCTGCACGACGAATTGCAGATGTCGCAGTCGACGCTGCATCCGGCGTCTGCGAAACGAAAAACGAGAGTTCGCTAGGCCGCCAGGAACAGCGACTGCAGGTCGCTAAGAAAGTCGAAGCCGCGCGCGGTCGGCCGGACCGACTGCAAGTCGCGCTCGATCAAGCCGCGCGACTCGGCCGCTTGCAAACCCGGCTCGATCGCGCTCAGCGGCAAGCCGGTGCGTTCGCTGAAGCGCGCGAGCTCGAAGCCTTCTTTGAGGCGCGTCGCGTTGAGCATGAATTCGAACGGCAGCTGATCGCGCGCCACGTCGTCATCTTGCGCGATTGCCGCGCCGGCCAGCGCCTGCGCCATGTATGTCGTCGGGTCGCGATAGCGGATCTGGCGCACGACCCGATGAGGAAAACTCAGCTTGCTGTGCGCACCGGCACCGATCCCGAGGTAGTCGCCGAACTGCCAGTAGTTGAGGTTGTGCACGCAGCGATGACCCGGCCGCGCGAAGGCCGAGACCTCATAGCGTTCGAGGCCCGCGGCCGAGGTGCGCTCGGCGATCAGATCGAGCATGTCGGACGCGGTGTCGTCATCGGGGACCGCCGGCGGGTGCTTCGCGAAGAAGGTGTTCGGCTCGATTGTCAGGTGGTAGATCGATAGGTGCGGCGGGGCGAACGACAGGGCCTCTTGCAGGTCCGTATCGAGCTCGGCCAAGGTCTGCCCGGGCAACGCATACATCAGGTCGAGGTTGAAGGTGTCGAACGCGGCACGCGCCTCGGCGAGCGCGGCACGTGCCTGCGCCGCATCGTGCACGCGGCCGATCGCGCGCAGCTTGTCGTCGCTAAAGCTCTGCACGCCGACCGACAGCCGCGTGACGCCGGCCGCACGGTAGCCGCGAAAGCGGGCGGGCCCGGATGTCAGCCAGCAACCGATCGATGCTTTGCGGCGAGAACAGGCTCGGCGTGCCACCGCCGATGAAGATGCTGTGAATGCGCCGGCCCCAGACGAACGGCAGCGCGGCTTCGAGGTCGCAGCGCAAGGCGTCGAGGTAGCGCGCTTCGGGAACGCCGCCGCTTTGCTCATGCGAGTTGAAGTCGCAATACGGGCACTTTTTCAAGCACCACGGCAAGTGGACGTACAGCGACAGCGGCGGCAGAGCGGCGAGGTTCAACGTGCCGGGGCGCAGGTAGCGCGCCAACGTTTCGCTAGTCATCACAGCGCATCAAGCGGACGCCGCGGATCCGGCTTTGCCGGTCCGCTGGCGTCGCCCCCTTGAGGGGGAGCGCCGCAGGCGCTTCGGGGGTGGGTCACTCCAGCCACGCTTCGCGCATCATCACGAGCATCTGCTGGGCCGCGATCGCACGGTGGCTGTGCTTGTTTTTCACCTCGGCGCTCAACTCGGCGACTGTCTGGTTCAACAGCGGAATGAACATCAGCGGGTCGTAGCCGAAGCCGCCTTTGCCGCGCTGCGCGGTGAGGATCACGCCTCCCCAGCGTCCCATTGCAATCAACGGCTCGGGGTCGTCGGCCGAGCGCACCGCCACCAGTGCGCTGACGAAACGCGCACGCCGGTCCTCGATGCCTTGCATCTTCTGCAACAGCATCAGGTTGTTGTCGAGATCGCTCTTCGGCTGGCCGAACAGCGTCGCATAGCGCGCCGACAGCACGCCCGGCGCACCGTTCAGCGCGCTGACGCACAGCCCCGAGTCGTCGGCGATGGCGGGCGCACCCGCGTGCTGCGCCGCGTGCCGAGCCTTGGCCAGCGCGTTCTCGACGAAGCTCACGTGCGGCTCGTCGGCTTCGGCTATCCCGAGCGACGCTTGCGTGACAAGGTCGAGCTTCAGCGGCGCGAACAGCGTCTTCAGCTCGGCGAGCTTCTTCTCGTTGTTCGACGCGAGCACGAGGCGCATGGCATCAGACGGCAAGCGCCTTGCGTTGTGCCGCGATCAGCTCGCGAATGCCTTTGTCGGCGAGCTGCAGCAGCGCGCCCATCTCGTCGCGCGTGAACGCCGCACCCTCGGCCGTGCCCTGCACTTCGACGAAGCCGCCGGCACCCGTCATCACGACGTTCATGTCGGTGTCACAGATCACGTCTTCGGTGTACTCGAGGTCGAGCAGCGGCGTGCCTTCGACGATGCCGACCGACACCGCGGCGACGAAGTCGCGCAGCGGCGAGGCGGCGAGCTTGTCTTGCGCGACCAGCCAACTGACGGCGTCGTGCGCCGCGACGAAAGCGCCGGTGATCGCCGCGGTGCGCGTGCCGCCGTCGGCCTGGATCACGTCGCAGTCGAGCGAGATCGTGCGCTCGCCCAGGGCGTTGAGGTCGAACACGCAGCGCAGCGAGCGGCCGATCAGGCGCTGGATCTCTTGGGTGCGGCCGCTTTGCTTGCCTTTGGCCGCTTCGCGGTCGTTTCGAGTGTTGGTCGCGCGCGGCAGCATGCCGTACTCGGCGGTGAGCCAGCCCGAGCCGCTGCCGCGCTTGAACGGCGGCACCTTGTCTTCGACCGACGCGGTGCACAACACCTTGGTGTCACCGAACTCGACCAGCACCGAGCCCTCGGCATGCTTGGTGTAGTGGCGCGTGATCGTGACCGGACGCAATGCATCGGCGGCACGGCCCATCGTGCGTTGAAAACTCATCTCGAGACTTCTTTCAGGATTTCTTTTGCGACGAGCGCCGGATGGCCTCGTTGATTTCCTTGATCGAGCGCTCGATCTCAGCGTCGTCAAGTTCGTCGGGCACTTCCTGGCCGAGCACGCTCGCCTGGATCGTCGAGGCGAAGACTTCTTCGCCCAAAGACTGGGTGGAGATGCCGGCGCCGCTGTCGGCGTCCTCGGCGCTTTCCCACTCCATCGCGAGCACCGACACGTTGTCGCTCTTCGGCCCGCCGTTGCGCAGCGCCTGCTCGACGAGCTCGGGCACGGCGTCGGAGATCGGGTGGTGCGCCAACTGCTCGGTGATCACCGCGTCGCTGACGCTGCCCCACAGGCCGTCGGAGCACAGCAGCAGCCGATCGCCGGCCTGCAGCAGCAGCGGGCCGACGGTGTCGACCACCGGCTTGCCGGGGCTGCCCAGACAAGTGAACAGCACGTTACGGTTGAAGCGCTCGCCCATCGGCACGACTTGCGACAGCGTCTCCTGCAATTCCGAATACGAATGGTCTCGGGTGCGTGCGATCAGCTTGTCGCCGCGAACCATGTACAGCCGCGAGTCGCCGCAGTGCGCCCAGTAGGCCGCGTTGCCTTGCAGCACGCAGGCGACGACCGTCGTGCGCGGCGTGTCGATCAATGCCTTCTGCGTCGCGTAGCGCAGCAACTGGTGATGGCCGGCAATGATCGCTTCGTGCAGAAAGCGCAGCGGGTCGGGCAGCGTCGGCTTCGAGTCGCGCTGGAACAGCGCGGCGAGCGTTTGCAACGCGAGCTGCGAAGCGACCTCGCCTTCAGGGTGGCCTCCCATGCCGTCGGCCAACGCGAACAGGCCCGAATCGCGCGTGTAGCAATAGCCCATGCGGTCTTCGTTCTTCTCGCGGCCGCCCTTGCGGCTCACCTGGTACACCGAGAAACGCATGGTTGAGGGCCTTAGGCTTTCGCCCCGCTGGTGATGTTTTCCAACTGCAGCTTCAGCCGTTCGCTGAAGCTCAGTTTGGTATAGCGCCGCTCGGTCTCGCGCGCCAGCTCTTTTTGCAGCGCGAACACGCTTTGCGGACGCGACAGCGGGTCGAGCGACATGCACCACTCGGTGACTTCGATCAGGTTGTCGGAGTACACATTGCGCAAGCGCGAGAGGCTGAGCGCAAGGCGATCCTTCTCGATGCGCTGCGGCGCGTCGTTCGGCGGGTAGCCTTGCATGCAGGCGTAGATGCAAGCGCCGATCGCATAGATGTCGGTCCAGGGCCCGAGCGTGCCGTCGCGGCGGTACATCTCGGGCGCGGCGAAACCCGGCGTGTACATCGGGCGGATGAAGTTGCCTTCCTTGCTCAGCACCTCGCGCGCGGCGCCGAAGTCGAGCAGCACCGCCTTGTTGTCGTTGGTGATGAAGATATTCGCCGGCTTGATATCCAGGTGCAGCATCTTGTGCTGGTGGACGATGCGCAAGCCGCGCAGGATTTCATCGAACAGCGAGCGAATCGTCGATTCGCGAAATACCTTGTCGCGCTTCAAATCGCGCGCGGTGACGATGAAATCCTGCAGGGTATCGCCCTGCAGGTAATTCATCACCATGTAGACGGTTTCGTTTTCGCGGAAGAAATTCAGCACCGAGACGACGCTCGAATGCGATATCTGTGCGAGCGAGCGGCCCTCCTCGAAGAAACTCTTCAGGCCGAGCCGATACAGCGGCTGCTTTTCGGGCTTGACGCGCGGTGTCAATTCGCCGGGCGAGCGCTCGGCAAGTGACGACGGCAGGTATTCCTTCAGTGCAACAAGATGGCGCTCGGTGTCTTCGGCGAGGTAGACCACGCCAAATCCACCGGCTGCCAGCTTCTTGATGATCTGGTACCCGCCTACCACCGTGCCTGAAGGCAACGGAGCAGGCTTTGGCTTTGACATAATCGAATGATTTTCTAGGGGAAAAGCTGCGTGGCAGTCTACAGCATGACCGGTTACGCCAGCGCCACCGCAGGCCTTGGCGCGGCCCCTGAAACCGGCACTAGTACCGAAGCGATATCGGCTCGATCCGGCACCTCGCCGGCGGCCAGCGTCACCATCGAGCTGCGCTCGGTGAACGGTCGGTTTCTCGATCTGAACTTCAGGCTTCCCGACGAATTCCGCTCGCTCGAACCGGCGCTGCGCGACCTGCTGGCAGCAGCGCTGCGGCGCGGCAAGGTCGAGTTGCGGCTCAACGCGCGGACCGAGTCCGACGATGCGTGGCCGGTTCCGCAGCATGATCAGCTCAACCGGCTCGGCCGCATCGAGAGCACGGTGCAGAGCTGGCTGCCGAAGGCGAAGAGCCTGTCGGTGCACGAGGTCATGCAATGGTGCAAGGGCGGTGCGCTGGTCGAGCGGCTCGATGAAGTCGCACTCGACGCCGCCAAGCGCGCGATCACCGGCCTGAGCGAGGCGCGCGAACGCGAAGGCGAACGGCTCGTGGCGGTGTTGATGGAGCGCGTCAAGCGCCTGCGCGAGCTCGCCGCGCAAGTCGAGCCGCTGGTGCCCGCAGTCGTTCAGCGCCAGCAGCAGAAGTTTCTCGAGCGCTGGCAAGAGGCGCTCGAAATCACCGGCGCCGCGCAAACCATCGCCCGCGAGACCCTGCATGAGCGGGCGATCAACGAAGCGGCCGCCTATGCGATCCGCATCGACGTCGCCGAAGAGCTCGCCCGCTTGCGCGCCCATCTCGACGAAATAGCTCGACTGCTGAAGAAGGGCGGCGAGGTCGGCAAGCGCCTCGACTTTCTGATTCAGGAGTTACTGCGCGAAGCGAATACGCTCGGCTCGAAGTCGTCGACCCTCGAGCTGACGAACATCTCGGTCGAGATGAAGGTCGCGATCGAGCAGCTTCGCGAGCAGGTGCAAAACCTCGAATAGCCTGAGCGCGCCCCGCGGGGCGCACAGCTCACGGTTCGCCGAGCTCGACGCTTTCGCTCATCACGAGCCCCTCGCTCAGGACCATTCCTTCGCTCAAGACCAGCCCTTCGCTGAGAACGAGGCCCTCGCTCAAGACGAGTCCTTCGCTCAAGACGAGTCCCTCGCTCAGGATCAGGCCTTCGCTGAGCAGCAATCCTTCGCTCAGGATCAGTCCGCTGCCGCTGACGAGCCAGCCCGACAGCGTGGCGTTCGGTATGAACACGCCGGTCTTGCCGGTGTACGAGCTCGAGCCGGCGAGTGAATCGGCGCGCACGACGCCGGAGGTGATCAAGGTCTGGTTCGGCGCCGCAATGTCGGTGAACGATTTGACGAAGGTATTCGACGCAATCCCGGTGCCCGACCAGTAGACCGCCTGGCGCGTGCGCGCGGCGTTGCCGGCCCAGGTCGTGCGCGGGTTCCAGATCGGCTGGTACTTTGAGAACAGCGCGCTGCCGCTCACCACATGCGAGCCGCCGGCGAACACGATTCGCGACCAGTTGAAGCTCGTGCCGTTGACGGTCGACGTCGTTGCGGGCATCGACTTGCCGCTCGCGAGCAGCGTGTTGCCGGCCGCGATCGTGCCGGCATCGATCGCCGACGCGAGATCGGTGCGAACGACCTTGGCCAACCGCACGGCACCGTCGACGTTCAACATCCCGGCGCCTTGCTGCAACAGGTTCGCCCCCGGCACCGGCTGTGCGCTGTATTGCAGCATCGCCTTGATCAGGGGAGGCGTGAGGCCGGGGTTGGCCTGCAGCATCAACGCCACCGTTCCGGCCACCGCCGGCGCGGCGATCGACGTGCCGCTCAGCAGCATCTGCGATTCACCCGCGTACTGGATGATGCCCAGCGGCGCGACGAGCGCCGAGTAGTTCTTGCCGGCGAGCGCGTTCCAGGTCGGCGTGGCAGTCCACGACGTTGCGGCCGCGCCGACGATCTTGTTGCCGGGCGCGACGAGGTCGGGCTTGAGCAGGTTGTCGGGACGGCGCACGCCGGAAGCATCGACATACGCACCACGCGTCGGCCCGCGCGAGCTGAAGTTATTCACGCTGTCGTCTGCGCGTGCGACCGTGCCCTTGAAGTTGACGCTTCCAACGGTGATGACCGAAGGATCGTGGCCTGGCGAGCCGATGCGTCCGTACACCTCGCGCCCGGAGCTGTCGCGGCCGAAGTTGCCGGCCGCAACGACGACGGTGACGCCCGCAGCCGTGGCACTGCGCAGCGCAATGCACAGCGGGTCGGTGCGCCAGCTCTCGGTCGAGTCGCTGGCCAGGCTCACGTTGAGCACCCGGATGTTGTATTCGCGTGCGTGATAAATGACCCATTGAATGCCTTCGAGCGCGTCGCTCAGCGTGCCGACCCCCGAGCCGTCGAGCACCTTGACGTCGTAGATGTTGGCGTTCGGCGCCACACCGGTAGTGTCGGGCGTGGTGGGTTCGTAGAACGTCGCGCGGCCGGCTGCGATCGACGCCACATGGGTGCCGTGGCCGAAGGCGTCCTGGACCAGGTTGGTGTCGTTGGAGATTGCGCTTTCGTAAGCGCTCAGCGCCGCGCTGCCGGGAGCGAGCGAGGTCGCGCTGCCCGATCCGGTCGTCCAGTTCGCGAGGCTCGTGTTGAGCATGCTCACGTTGCGCATCACGCGGTAGCCGGCATTCGCGTCGGCGAAGGCCCAGTGTTCCTTCATCACGCCCGAATCGAGGACGGCGATTCCGACGCCGGTCCCGTCGAGTCCGATGTAGCTCTGCTTGGTGCTGTTGGTGCGCGTATCGCTCGTCAGCGTGCCGGTGATGGCTTCGAGCGTGCTCGCGCTGCGTTGGGTGACGCGGTTGGGCGAAATGCTCGCGACATCGCTGCGCTGCGCCAGCCCCATCACGTGCGAAGCGCGAACCTGCACCGTCAGCGCGTTCGCGGCCGGGTGGATCGCATGAACCGCGCCGCCGATGCGCGCCACATGAGCTCGCAGCTCGTTCATCTCGGGGTCGGCAGAGCTGCTGACGACGACGGCCTGGACGTATCGAACGCCGCCCAGGTCGCGCGCCCATTGCGCCTTGGGCTGGCCGCTGCGACCGATTTCATCGGCCAGATCACGCGCGATCTTGGCCTGCGCTTGACCCGCAGGCGCGTCGGCATGGGCCGGCTGCAGCCCGAGCAAGCTCGCTGCGAGTGCCAGCGAACCGAGTATCCACGCCACGCTGCGCGAGCGACGACGTTCGATCAGGACAACGAACTTGGAAATGAGATTCACGGGGTGGTCTCGCTGATGCCCGGCAACATGTTTGTAATTGTGCCTTTTGTCGGACCGCGACTTATTGCCGGTGTTTTTTCGCGCGAGCGCCGCAATCGGCGAACGCCGCCGTAAGCAGCGCTCGCGGCCATCAGTTCGATAGACGATAGACTTTCAACGAGTTGCGCTCAGCGGCCGTCAGCACTTCACGTCCCGAGACCTTGAACGGAGCCCGATGGAATACCCCGGCAATCTCTTTGTCGTCGCCGCGCCCAGCGGGGCCGGGAAATCGAGCCTCGTGAAGTCGCTGCTGGAGCTCGACTCGCATCTGATCGTGTCGATTTCGCACACCACGCGCCAGCCACGCGGCCAGGAACAAGACGGACGCGAATATCACTTCGTCGACGAAGCGACGTTCAAGACGATGGTCGACACCGGCGACTTCCTCGAATGGGCCGAGGTACATGGCCATCTGTACGGCACGTCGCGCGGCGCGATCGAAGAGCGAGTCGCCGATGGCCACGATGTGGTGCTCGAGATCGACTGGCAAGGCGCGCTGCAGATCAAGACGCTGTTTCCGAATGCGGTCCTGATCTTCATCTTGCCGCCGAGCTACAGCGAGCTCGCGCAGCGGCTGAACCGGCGCGGCGAAGACCCGCCCGACGTGATCGCGCAGCGCCTGACCAACGCGCGCCACGAGGTGGCACAGGCCCGGCACTTCGACTTCGTTATAATCAACGCCTTGTTCGAGACCGCAGTTTTCGACTTGAAAACGGTGGTCCATTCCCAGCGGCTCAAGTACGCGGCCCAGCTTCGAAGCAAGCCCGCCGTCTTCAAAGCGCTGGACCTCAGCTAGCAAATTCCCCCGTTCTCCTGGAGCACACCGCATGGCCCGCATCACCGTGGAAGACTGCCTCGTCAAGATTCCGAACCGCTTCCAGCTGGTTCTGGCCGCGACCTATCGCGCCCGCATGCTCAGCCAAGGCCACGCGCCGAAGATCGAGACGAAGAACAAGCCTGGCGTGACCGCGCTGCGCGAAATCGCTGCCGGTGAAGTCGGCATCGAGATGCTGCGCAAGGTGCCCATCTGAACCGCGGGCGGCAGCGCACGATCCAACAACGGCCCGCAAGGGCCGTTTTTCATGTCAAATTCGCTGGATGGCCACTCGATCGTCCGCCGCCGTTCAAGAGCCTGCTTCGGCAGGCGGGCGGCGTGCTGCCAAGGCGGCGGCAACGCCCCGATCGGACGCTGCAGCGGCCTCGTTTGCCGCGCTGACGCACAAGCTCGACTACCTCGACGCGGCCGACATCAAGCGGGTGCGCGACGCCTACCGCTTCGCTGACGAGGCGCACCTCGGCCAGTTCCGCGCCAGCGGCGAGCCGTACATCACCCATCCGATCGCAGTCGCCGGCCTGTGCGCCGAATGGAAGCTCGACGCGCAAGCCATCATGGCGGCGCTGATGCACGACGCGATGGAAGACTGCGGCGTGACCAAGCCCGAGCTGATCGAGCGCTTCGGTGCGCCGACCGCCGACCTCGTCGACGGCCTCACGAAGCTGGACAAGCTGCAGTTCTCGACCCGCGAAGAGTCGCAGGCCGAGTCGTTTCGCAAAATGCTGCTCGCGATGGCGCGCGACGTGCGCGTGATCCTCGTCAAGCTCGCCGACCGGCTGCACAACATGCGCACGATGGAGGCGATGACCGCCGACAAGCGCACCCGCATCGCGCGCGAAACGCTCGACATCTACGCGCCGATCGCGCACCGGCTCGGCCTGAACCAGACCTACCGCGAGCTGCAGGAGCTGTCGTTCCAGCACCTGCGGCCGTGGCGCCATTCGGCACTGTCGAAAGCGGTTCAGAAGGCGCGCGGCTATCGGCGCGACATCGTCGACCGCATCCAGCGCGACGTCGAAAAAGGCTTCGCGCATAACAAGCTGAAGGTGCAGGTGTTCGGCCGCGAGAAGACGCTGTTCTCCATCTACCGCAAGATGCGCGAGAAGCACCTGACCTTCGCGCAGGTCAACGACATTTTCGGCTTTCGCATCGTCGTCGGCACCTTGCCCGAGTGCTATCTCGCGCTCGGCGTGCTGCACCAGCTGTACAAGCCGCTGCCGGGTCGCTTCAAGGACTACATCGCGATTCCCAAGGCCAACGGCTACCAGTCGCTGCACACGACACTCGTCAGCCCGCTCGGCACCGCGGTGGAGTTCCAGATTCGCACCGAGCAGATGCACGCGGTGGCCGAGAAGGGCATCGCCGCGCACTGGATGTACAAGACCAAGGGCAGCGGCCCGGTGCATGTGCAAGAGGCGCAGCGCCTGGGCGCGATGTGGCTGCAGTCGCTGATCGACATCCAGGACGAGACGCGCGACGCGAGCGAGTTCCTCGAGCACGTGAAGATCGATCTGTTCCCCGACGCGGTCTACGTGTTCACGCCGAAGTCGAAGATCCTCGCGCTGCCTCGCGGCGCGACACCGGTGGACTTCGCCTATGCGATCCACTCCGACGTCGGCGACCATTGCGTCGCGGCGAAGATCAACGGCGAGCCGGTGGCGTTGCGCACTGAGCTGCGCAGCGGCGACGTGGTCGAGATCGTCAGCGCACCGGGCGCCAAGCCGAACCCGGCCTGGCTGAACTTCGTTCGCACCGGCCGCGCGAGATCGAAAATCCGCCACTACCTGAAGACGATGGAGCAGGAAGAGTCGCAGGAGCTCGGCTCGAAGATGCTCACGCAAGCGCTGCGCGCCGAGGGCCTGACGTTGCCGGCCGACGACACGCCCGAATCCGGCGTGTGGCAGCAGCTCACGCGTTGGAGCGGCAACCGCGTACGCGACGAGCTGCTGACCGACATCGGCCTCGGCCGCAAGATCGCGACCATTGTCGCCAAGCGAATGGCGCGCTTGCTCGGCGAGCACG
>VBCQ01000113.1 GCA_005882155.1 Betaproteobacteria bacterium | reverse complement strand
AGCCGGTGTTGGCGCATGCCGCGCAGCCGACCGGGTGATAGCGCTCGCGCGCATCGGCCTTCTTGCACACCGGGCAGAGCTTGCGAACCAGGCGCTGTGCCAGCACGCCGAGCAAGCTGGAGCTGAGCAGGAAGGGCTCGACGCCCATGTCGGTCAGCCGCGTGACGGCCGATGGCGCGTCATTGGTGTGCAAGGTCGCGAGCACGAGGTGGCCGGTGAGCGATGCCTGGATCGCGATTTGCGCGGTTTCGAAGTCGCGGATCTCGCCGATCATGATCACGTCGGGGTCTTGCCGCAGGATCGCCCGCAGCGCCTTCGCGAAAGTCAGCTCGATCCGCGGGTTCACTTGCGTCTGACCGATGCCCGGCAGCTCGTACTCCACCGGGTCTTCGACGGTCAGCACGTTGGTGGTGGCGGTGTCGATGCGGCCGAGCGAGGCGTACAGCGTGGTCGTCTTGCCGGATCCCGTCGGGCCCGTCACCAGCACGATGCCGTGCGGCTGCTGGATCAGCTTGTCGAAGCGCGTCAGCGTGTCGCCGCTCATGCCGAGCGATTCGAGCGTGAAGCGCGCCTCGCCTTTGTCGAGCAAACGCAGCACCGCGCGCTCGCCGTGAGCCGACGGCAACGTCGACACCCGCACATCGACCGCGCGACCGCCGATCCGCAAGCTGATGCGGCCGTCTTGCGGCAGCCGCTTCTCGGCGATGTCGAGCTCGGCCATGATCTTCAGGCGCGAGATCAGCGCAGCGTGCAGCGCGCGGTTCGGCTGCACGACCTCGCGCAAGGTGCCGTCGACGCGAAAGCGCACCGAGCTCGATCGCTCGTAGGGCTCGATGTGGATGTCCGATGCGCCGTCTTTCGCCGCCTGCGTCAGCAGCGCGTTGAGCATGCGGATGATTGGCGCGTCGTTGGCCGCCTCGAGCAGGTCCTCGACGGCCGGCAGGTCCTGCATCAAGCGGCTCAGATCGACCGCGCTCTCGACTTCGCCGATCACCATCGCCGCGCTCGATTCGCTGCCCGCGTAGGCGGCGGCGATGCGCCGGCTCAAGGTACCGGCGGCCTCGCGCTCGAGATTGTCGACGTCGTACAGACGCAGCACTTCGCCGATCGCCGGCAGGGCGACGCTTTCGGGCGCCCACAACACGAGCCGCTCGCCGTCGTCTTCGAGCAGCACGGTGTGCGCCTTGGCGTAGGCGTAGGGCAGGGGGTGGCGCGCGCCCATGGTCGTCGTCCTCAGGGCTTGGGTGCCGATGCGGCCGGCATCGGTGCGGGCGGAACGGTCGGCGGAATGATCGGCGAGTCCTTGATCGGCTGAAGAATGCTGCCCGACGGCTGCGTGCTCAGCTGCTGGGCGCGAATCGTTTCGTAGCGGTCGAGCGTCAACGCATTGGACGCCGCCTGATCGCGCAGCACCACCGGCCGCAGAAACACCATCAGGTTGCTCTTGTTGCGGGTCCGGTTGTCGGCGCGGAAAAGGTTGCCGATGACCGGGATGTCGCCGAGGAAAGGCACCTTGGAGACGTTGCCGCTGTACTCGTCTTTCAACAACCCGCCGAGCACCATGATCTGGCCGTCATCGATGACGACCGTCGTCTCGATCGCGCTTTTGTCGGTCGTCGGGCCGGCGGCACCGGTGGACACGACGTTCGAGTTCTCCTGATAAATCGTCATGCGGATCGTGCCGCCTTCGCCGACCTGCGGCTTGACGCGCAAGGTCAGGCCGACGTCCTTGCGCTCGATCGTCTGGAACGGGTTGGCTGCGCTGCCCGATGTGCCGGTGTTGGTGAACGAGCCGGTGATGAACGGCACGTTCTGGCCGATGACGATCTTCGCCTCTTCGTTATCGAGCGAGACGAGGTTCGGCGTCGACAGCACGTTGCCGTCGGCGTTGGTTTCGAGGAATCGCGCCAGCGCGCCCAGGGTATAGAAGCCGCCGATGTCTTTCAGCACGCCGATGTTCAATCCGCCGGGAACCCCGTTGCCGATCGCGTTGATGATGCCGGCGCGGCCGCCGGCGGTCGCCGCCGACAGCTCGACGATGTTGGTGTTGCCGCTGCCGAAATTGGTGCCGGCGCCGCTGATCGTGCTGTCGCCCTTGCGGCCGGAGATGCCTTGCCACTGGAAGCCGACGTCGGCGATCTTCGTCGCATCGACCTTGACGATCATCGACTCGATGTAGACCTGGGCCCGGCGCGAATCGAGCTGGTCGATGACGGCGCGCAATTGGCGGTACATCGGCTCCGGCGCGGTGATGATCAGCGAGTTGGTCGCCGGATCGGCCTGCACGAAGCCGCCGGTCGACGGGCCGGCCGACGGCGTGACCGGCGAGGTCGCCTGAGGCGACGCGCCGACGCCGGTCTGCGTCGTCTGGGTGGTCTGCAGCGGATTGCCAGCGGGTGAGATTGATGTGGTCGAGCTGACAGTGGTCGATGCACCGGCACCGCCGCTGTACGCAGCGCGCAGCACCGCCGCGAGCTTCACCGCGTCGGCGTTCTTCAGGTAGACGACCCAGATGTTGCCCATCGCGCTGGCACCGGTCATCTGGCGATCGAGCTTTTCGACCAGCGATCGGATCGACGCCATGCGTGCCGGGTTCGGTGCGCGCACCAGCAGCGAGTTGCTGCGCGAGTCGACCAGCACCGACGCGCCCGAGGTGCCGACCACGCCCGGTGCCACCGGGGCCCCCGGCGTGTCGGTCAAGCGCTGCACCAGCGCGGCGATGTCGGATGCGACGGCGTGCTGCAGCGGGATCACTTCGACGTCGCCGGCGGCGGGCGTGTCCATCGCCGCGATGATCTTCGCGATGCGCTGCAGGTTGTCGGCGTAGTCGGTGATGACGAGCGAGTTGTTGCCGGGATTGGCGTTGATCGTGTTGTTGGGGCTGATCAGCGGGCGCAGCACCGGCACCAGGTTGTTCGCGCTCTCATGATTGAGCTTGAAGATCTGCGTGATGACCTGGTCGCCGCGGCGCCCGACCTCGCCGACCGACACCGTACCGGCCTGCAGCTTGGCGTCGGCTTCGGGGACGACCTTGTACAGGCCGCCCGACTCGACGACGGTGAAGCCGAGGCCGCGCAGCGCAGCGAGAAAGTTCAGGTACGCCTCGCGCGGCGACAGCGGCTCTTCGCTGTACAGCGTGATCGTGCCCTTGACGCGCGGGTCGACGACGAATTGCTGCTTGAGGATCGCCGCCATCGCGCGCGCCACGCCTTCGATTTCGGCGTTGACGAAGTTCAGCGTCACGCGTTCGCTGCTCGCGCGCGGGCTCGGCGCTTGTGCGTGTACGACAGGGCTCGCGATCAGCGCGAGACTCAGCGCTGCGGCGAGCGAGCGCGTCGCAAGCTGCCGCGGCCATCGCTGCCGGGTCGTCACAGGTTGGCGTTGGTTCATGCTCATCCGATCGAAATGACGGACCGTGCGCCGTCGCGCCGCCCGATGATATTCAAGAGGTTGGATAGCGCCGCTTCGTCAGCCGCGTCGGCCCGCGCTTCGCCGCGAAAGCGCACGCCGCCCGCTGTCCAGCTGCCGGCGCCGCTCAATTGCAGAGCGCCTTCGAGCGTGGTCAACGTGAGCTGCGAGACGCCGGGATTTTGCGGATCGCCGGCGAGCGTGAGGCGGTAGCTGCCGAGGCTGTCGAGCGTCGACAGGCGTGACGATGCGCCGACGATCTCGAGGTCGGCGCGGCCGGCGACGCGCCAGCGGCCTTCAA
Organism: Betaproteobacteria bacterium; assembly: GCA_005882155.1. Lineage (GTDB taxonomy): Bacteria > Pseudomonadota > Gammaproteobacteria > Burkholderiales > Burkholderiaceae_C > Albitalea. The sequence goes on along the minus strand of VBCQ01000113.1, from coordinate 3,277 downwards.
CCGATTCGAAGGTCAGGCCGGGCGACACGAGCCGCACCGATCCGCCGAGCTGCAGTGTGTTGAACGGCGTGCCGAGGCCACTGAGCCAGGCACTCGGCCACTGGCCGACCCAACCAGCCGGCGGGACCAAGGTGACGGCTATGCGGCCGAGACCGGGGCGCAGCCGCAACGCGACCGTGCCGTTCAAGCAGCAGGCCTGGCGCGCACGCAACTCGAAGCCGAGACCTTTCAGGCCGAGTGTCCATTCGACGCGGCCGGGCAGCGCGGCGGCGTCGCGGCTGCCGGGGCCGCCGGTGAGGATCGGCACGGCACTGCCCGACCACACGGTGCCGCGCGCCTCGGCGAGCAGCAGCCGTTGACCGGTGGCCGAGGCCACTCCATTCGCAAGCCACGCCGCCGGTGCGAATGCGATCGCGCCGACGATGATGCCGAGCGCGGCGCCGCCGGCGCCCCAGCGTGCTGCCGCGCTGCGCGACTTGTCCCATGCCAGCTCGGCAAAGGTCGACTCGCCCCAGCCGGTGGCGGCCAAGGTGGTGCTGGACCAGCCGCGGCGAGCCGGCTTGCGGCGGCTGGCGCGGCCGATCATGACCCCGCTCCGAAGCTGACGATCACGCTGCCCGAATAGCCTTGTGCGCTGCGCGTGAGCTGCACGTCGATCGGTCGTACATGCGCTGCGCTGCGCGCTTCGGCGAGCCACGCGCGCAGCGTCTCGCCCTGCGCGCCATTCACGATCAAGGTCGCGCGATCGCCCTGGAAGGTAATGCGGCCCTGGTCGCCGAGCCGTTCGGTGGCCGACTTCAGCGCCGCTGCGGCTTGCGCCGTCGACACCGGCACCGCGCCGCGCAAGGTCCGAGCTTCGGCGGCGAGGCGTTGCATTTGCTGCAGCTGCATGTCGAGCTGATCGAGCTGCGCGGGCGCTTCGCGCAGCGTGCGCCACGCGGGCTGCACTGCAATGCTCCAGACGACGAAGACGCCGACGAGCAAGAAGGCCAACCGCATCGCCGCGCGCTCGCGCGGCGCGAACGCGCGCCAGCGTTCGCGGGTTTGCGCGCGCAAGCTGGCGAGCGGCGCCGGCAGGATCATGCGTCCGTTCATGGAGTGTTCGTGCGGCTGGTGCGGCTTGCGCGGCTGATCGTCACGCGACCTTCGCCGCCGGTGTCGAGTTGCCAGCCCGCGGGTTGCAGGCGGCTGCGGAACTCATCGATTTGCGCCGGGCCCCAGCCGCTGATCGCAAGGCTCAGCCTGCCGCTTTCGTAGCGCAGGTTGTCCACCGGCGGGCGACCCGCCGGCCAGGCGGTGGCAGCGGCTTGCAGCATCGGCTCGAAATCCGATTCGCCGGGCTTGCCGGCATGCAGCCGCAAGCTGTCGACTTCGCGCTGCATCACCGAGTCGGGCCCGAGCCGGATCGTGTTTTCGTTGACCTGCGGGAAGGTGGTCTTGACGACCTCGATGATCGCGCTGCGTTTGTCGGCGATCGCGCCGCGTTGATGCCAGGCCCACAAGTTCAATCCAGCGATCTGTGCCACCACCAAGGCCGCGACGCCCCAACGGACGGGGCGCCACGCAGGGCTGCGCCACTGGCGCAGCGCATCGCGCAGCGCGCGGCGGCCGCGGCTGCGCCGCGCGAGCTCGAACTGGCGCAGGTTCCACAGCGTCCGCGAGGCCTGCAGCAGGCGTTGCGCGGTCGGCATCACGTTGACCGAGGTGCCGAGCCATTGCTCTGCCGCCGATGCGGCACCCGGCGTCGCGCTCCAGCGTGTGCCGGGCGGCGCAGGCGAGGGGATCACCGCGCGCGCGAGCCCGCCATGCAATCGGAAAGTGGCGACCCCGTCGGGGTTCGACCAGGTCAGCGCGACGCCGTGCGCCGAGCCGTTGCCCGCCTGCGAATCGGTTTCGGCGAAGTGGCCGGTCGGTGGATCGTCGGGCCACGACGCGGGCACGACGCGGTCGACGAACACGTTGGCCTTTTCGAGCGCCGCGAGTTCACCACGAAGCCATGGTCGATTGACGGCCGCGATCCACGTCGGCTGACCGCTGCTCGCCTGCGGCGCGACAGCAAAGTGCGTCAGGTCCACCTCGTCGAGCACGCTGTCTTCGAGTACGCCGACGAGGGCAGCGCGCAGCCGCGCCGCGGGTGCCTTGGGCAGCGTGATGCGATGCCAGCTGACGTCGGTGTCGGCCAGCACCGCGATGACGGTGTCGGCCTTGGGCAGCAACGCGACCGCGCACTGGCCTTGCGCCTGCAGCACCAAGCCATCGGGACTCAGCGCGTAGCTCACTTCGTCTTTGGACGTGGCGGCAGGGGTCGGCGCATCCGATTCCGCGCTGCCGGCACGCAGGCGCGAACGGTGAGGGATCTGGATGACGAGGATCGACATGAATGCGCAGTGAGCCGGGGCGAGGCTAGCGCGATTGTAGGCACGCGGCGAACAAGGCTTCGCGAATCAACGACTTACGACGAGTCACGGCTGCTCTCGCGTTGCCGCCACAGCGGGACCATCGACAGGCCACGCCGTTCAATCAACGAGGTCTCCTCGAGCACGCGGTCGGTGAGGCGCAAGCGGCCATGGACTTCGAAGAAGCTCGATGCGGTACTGACGCGCGGCGTCAACGTGGTGCCGCTCGGCACGTAAGGCTGGGCATCGGCGATCGCTTTGAACGGCGTGCGCTGGCGAACTTGCACGAGGCGCTCGGCCCCGCCAGTTCCCAGACCTGGGATGACGGCCGCAATGACGTCGCGCGGCGCGGTGTTGAGGTTGACCGGGGTTGTCGTCGGCAGCAGCACGACGTACGGCGTCATGCGTTGAATCGAGTCGGCGTCGATGCCGAAGAAGCCCAACTGCCCGATGCGTTGCGGCAGCAACGGAACGTTGTTGGTGCTGCCTGCGGAACCCGGCGGAGCGAGCGCGTCGTGCATCCCCGTCGCGACGCGGTCTGCGACGTCGGGTGCGACGCCGATCGACTGCAACAGCTGCTGCAGGGCGGCCAACTCATTGGCGTCGACCTTGCCTTGCGCATCGATCAAGTTGCGCAGGTTGTAGCGCGACTGCGCATCGGTGATGCTGCCCGAGAGGAATGCCTCGGGCGCGTCGTCGGTGTTGCTCTTGTCGGCGGCGAGAAAGGTCGACAGCCGCGCTTCGGCGAGCGGCACCGACCAGGGTTCGCCCAGATGGTCGGCGCCAGCGGTCTTCGCGTCTTCCCGAAGAATCAGCCGTGCCCAATCGAGCGCGCCGGACAGAATCCACGCCGACTGCGCACGAGCGCGCTCAGCCGCCTC
>VBCQ01000479.1 GCA_005882155.1 Betaproteobacteria bacterium | reverse complement strand
ACCGATCCACGTCGTCACATGGTCGACGCCATCGAGCTTCGCAATACGCGACTCGACGCGCTTGGTGACTTCTTCGTTCGCGCTGAACGACGTGCCTTCCGGGTACCACAGGTCGACCAGCACTTCGAGCCGGCTCGAATCGGGGAAGAACTGGTTCTGCACCCGGCCCATGCCGACGAGGCCGAGCACCAGTGTGCCGATCGTCAGGCCGATCGTGATCCAACGGTGCTGCACGCACCAGTTCACGAGGCTGCGAAAGCGCGTGTAGAACGGCGTATCGAACAGCTCGTGCGGCTGATCGCCAGCGGCATGCGGCTTCGACTTGAGCAGCAGCGTGCCGATGTAGGGCACGAAGTACACCGACACGAGCCACGAGATCAGCAGCGCTGCTGCCGTCACCGCGAAGATCGCGAAGGTGTATTCGCCGACGGTCGACTTCGCCATCCCGATCGGCAGGAACCCCACCGCGGTGATCAGCGTTCCGGTCAGCATCGGCATCGCCGTCGCTTCGTACGCGAAGGTCGCGGCGCGCGTCTTGTCGTAGCCCTCTTCGAGCTTGCGCACCATCATCTCGACCGCAATGATCGCGTCGTCGACCAGCAGGCCGAGCGCGATGATCAGCGAGCCGAGCGAGATCTTGTGCAGGCCGACGCCCCAGTAGTACATCGTGACGAAGGTGATCGCAAGCACGAGCGGGATCGTGATGCCCACGACTGCGCCGGGACGCCAGTCGAGCGTGAACTTCCACGAGCCCGGCTTGAAGTGCAGACCGAGGCTGATGAAGCTCACGACCAGCACGATCAATACCGCTTCGATCAACACGCCGACGAACTCGCCCACCGATCGCGCAACGACCGACGACTGGTTCTGAAACTGCTGCATCTCGATGCCGACCGGCAAGTCGGCACGAATCGCTTCGGTCGCTGTCTTCAGCGACTTGCCGAGCTCGATGATGTCGCCGCCCTTGGCCATCGAGATGCCGAGGCCGATGACTTCCTTGCCGCGATCGCGAACCTTGACTTGCGGCGGGTCGACATAGGCGCGCTTGACGGTCGCGATGTCGCCGAGCTTGAAGCTGTTGCCGCCGGCGCGAATCGGGAACACCTTCAGATCGTCGACCGAATTGAACGCATTCTGCTGGCCGAGCTGCGCGATCACGGTGTTGAAGTCGAGCCCCAGTTGGGCGAGGCGCTTCTGCGAAATCTCGACGAAGATTTTTTCGTCTTGTGCGCCGAAGATCTCGACCTTGTTGACGTCTTTCACCTTCAAGAGGCGCTGGCGCACGCGGTCGGCTTGCTCCTTCAGTTGCTCGTAGCTGAAGCCATCGCTTGATAACGAGTAGATCGAGCCGTAGACATCGCCGAACTCGTCGTTGAAGAACGGCCCGATCACGCCGCCCGGCAGCGTGCCGCGCATGTCGCTGACCTTCTTGCGCACCGTGTACCAGATCTGCGCCATCTCTTTCGGCGGCGACGAGTCCTTGACCTGAAAGATGATCAGCGTCTCGCCCGGCTTGGAGTAGCTGCGGATCTTGTCGGCGTACGGCACCTCTTGCAGCGTCTTCTCGAGCTTGTCGGTCACCTGGTCAGCGATTTGCTGCGCCGTGGCGCCAGGCCAATAGGCTCGAACGACCATCGCGCGGAAGGTGAACGGCGGATCTTCGTCTTGACCGAGCTGAAAGTACGCGGCCAAGCCGAGGACCATCAGCACGACGAGCAGATAGCGGGTCAGTGCCGGATGCTCGAGGGCCCACTTGGAAATGTTGAACTGCTTGGCGCGGCCGATCATCGACGGCCCCGCTGCGGTGATGGGCAATGCGCTCACGGAGGCCTCGCTCATTTCACCGACACCATCGTGCCGATCGCAGCCGCCGCAGTGGCCGCATTCGACGCGGCACTCGGGTCAACGTACAGCTTCACCTTCTGTCCCGGGTTCAACACATGGACGCCGGCGGTGACGACGACCTGACCCGGCGTCAACCCGGCGCTGACGACCGCGTCGTTGCCGTCTGCGCCGGCCACCTGTACCGACTGCGGCCGCACCGTCATGTTCGTCTTGTCGACGACCCAGACGATCGTGCGGCCCTGCTCTTCCTTCAGCGCGGACAGCGGCAGCTTGCTGATGCCGATCGTCTTCGGCATCTCGACCAGCATCGTCGCCGTTTGACCCAGGCGAACATTCGCTGAAGCACCGTTGCCGATATCCGCTTTCACGAGAAACGTGCGCGTCACCGGGTCGGCCGCGGCAGCGATCTCGCGCACCGTGGCCGGCAAGGTCTCGGCGGCAGCCCCCCACAGGCGCACTTTCAAGCGCCCGGTCTCGGAGGCGAGCGCCTTGATCAGATTCACCTGGTCCTCGGGCACCGAGAACACCACGTCTCGCGGGCCATCGTGTGCCAGGCGCAGCACCGGCGCACCAGCTGCAACGACCATACCCGGCTCGACGTCGACGCCGGTGACGATGCCGCTCGCATCGGCGACCAACGCAGAGTAGGCCGCTTGATTTCCCTGCACGCTCGCTTGCGCACGCGCCTGGTCGAGCTGCGCATGCGCGGCCTTCAGCGCGGTCTCGCGACGCTCCAGATCGGCCGAGCTGATGAAGCCCTGGTCGCGCAAATCTTTATAGCGCTTGAAGTCGGCTGCGGTCTGGTCGAAGTTGGCTTGTGCCGCGACGAGTGCAGCACGTGCGGCGTCTTGTCCGAGCCTGAGATCCTGCGGGTCGAGCTGCGCCAGAACCTGTCCCGCCTTCACGATGCTGCCCGCGTCGACGCTGCGTCGCACGAGCTTGCCGCCGACGCGAAAGCCGAGTCGCGATTCGGTGCGGGCTCGCACCTCGGCCGCATATTCGCGAACCCCTCCGGCCGCGTCGGTCGCGACCGTCAAGGTACGCACGGCGCGCACCGGCTCCGGCGCCACCTCGGTCTTCGAACAGGCCGCCATGAACACCAAGGGGACGAGGATGAGAGGCAGGAAGTGGCGCATGAGGAGTCCTTGGATGGCGAGCCGACGATAACAACTGACTGACTGGTCAGTAATATATGCGTGAGAACCCGCAGTGTCAAACGCCTTCGTGCGAGCCTCTCGTCGTCGCACGAACGACGGTCACGAATCACCATGGACAATCGAGGCCGTGAGCGTGAACCACTACGAAAACTTTCCGGTCGCGTCGCTGCTGTGTCCGCCGCATGTTCGGCCCGCCGTGGCGGCGCTCTATGCATTTGCCCGCACGGCCGACGATCTCGCCGACGAGGGCGATGTCGATCCTGCGCAGCGCTTGGCTGATCTCGCCGCCTATCGAAGCGACCTCGATGCGGTTGCTGCAGGCATTCCGCCGTCAGCGCGTTGGGCGACAGTGTTCGAACCGCTCGCTCGCGCGATGACGCAATTCGAATTGCCGCTGCCCTTGTTGAAAGCCTTGCTCAGTGCATTCGAGCAAGACGTGGTCAAGCACGACTACATGGATCGGGCCGAACTGCTCGATTACTGCAGCCGATCCGCGAACCCGGTCGGCCGACTCGTGCTTCACCTCTACGACGTTCGCGACGCGCGTTCGATCGCGCAGTCGGACGCGATCTGCACCGCGTTGCAGCTCGCCAATTTCTGGCAAGACCTGAGCGTCGATCTGCCGCGCGGTCGGGTCTATCTGCCGCGTTCCGATTGCATGCGCTATGGCGTTAGCGCCGAAGTGCTGCTGTCGCGACAAGACAGCCCACAGGCGCGCGCAGTGATCGCGGACGCAGTGGCATGGGCCCGCTCGTTGTTGCTGCAAGGCGCGCCACTGGTCCACTCGATCGTCGGCCGCGCCGGTTGGGAATTGCGGCTTGTCGTGCAAGGCGGCTTGCGCATTCTCGACAAGATCGAGCGCATGCACTTCGCCACGCTGCAGACGCGACCGACGCTGCGCTGGCACGACGCTCCGCTGCTGCTGTGGCGCGCGGCGTACATGCGGCCGAGAGCATCGCGCGTTGCCGGGGAAGCTGCATGACCCCTGAGCAGTATGTGCAGGACAAGGCGGCCAAGAGCGGATCGAGCTTCTACTACGCCTTCCTCTTTCTTCCGCCGCCGCGCCGCGCCGCGATCACCGCGTTCTACGCCTTCTGCCGCGAGGTCGACGATGTCGTCGATGAGGTCAGCGACGCAAGCGTCGCGTCGATCAAGCTGGCCTGGTGGCGCAAGGAGGTTGCGTCGAGCTTCGCCGGCCAGCCGAGTCACCCGGCAATGAAGGCGCTGATGCCGCATGTGGGCGACTACGGCATCGAGTTGCCGCACCTGATGGCCATCATCGACGGCTGCCAGATGGACCTCGAGCAGACTCGCTTTCTCGACTTCGCGGGGCTCGCGCGCTACTGCCATCTGGTGGCGGGCGTGGTCGGCGAGGTCGCAGCCAACATCTTCGGTCGCAGCAGCGATAGCACGGTCGAGTATGCGCACCGGCTGGGCCTCGCAATGCAGCTCACCAACATCATTCGCGATGTCGGCGACGATGCGCGGCGCGGCCGCATTTATTTGCCGGTGTCCGAGCTGCAGCGCTTCGACGTCAAAGCCAACGAGATCTTGAACCGCACGGCACCGTACGGCTACAGCGAGCGTTTCACCGCGTTGATGAAGTTCCAGGCCGAGCGCGCCCACCGCTGCTACGACGAAGCGCTCGCACTGCTGCCGGACGGCGACCGCGCCACCCAAAAGCCCGGGCTGATGATGGCCAACATCTACCGCACGCTGCTGCGTGAAATCGAAGCCGACAACTTTCAGGTGCTGCACCAGCGCACATCGTTGACGCCGCTGCGCAAGCTGTGGATCGCGATGCGAACCAACTGGCGAGGGCGCTAGTGGCGCGACGCGAGCTCGCCGTCGTCGGCGGCG
>VBCQ01000478.1 GCA_005882155.1 Betaproteobacteria bacterium | reverse complement strand
GCCACGTTGACGACCGAGGCGCTGACGCTCGCGTCCGGTGGTCAGCGCGATCTGACCGCGGCGTTCGCGCTGCTGCAGGCGCTGCTGCCCGCGCTCGTCTTCACCGCCGCGTGGTGGATCGGCCGCCAACAGCGGCGACGCATCATCGCGTGATGCTCGAGCTCGACGCGATCACCATCGCCACGCCCGAGCGCGTGCTGATTCGCCGCTTGTCGGCGCGCGTCGGCGCCGGCGAGGTGCTGGTGGTGATGGGCGAAAGCGGATCGGGCAAGTCGAGCCTGCTCGCGATGCTCGCCGGCACGCTGCCGGCCAGCCTGATCGCGAGCGGCGGCATCCGCCTGGACGGGCGCGATATCGGCGAGTTGCCGACCGCGCAGCGCCGTGTCGGTATCCTGTTCCAAGACGACTTGCTGTTTCCTCACATGAGCGTGCTCGACAACCTGCTGTTTGCGATCCACGACGGCGTGCGCGCACAACGCGTCGCGCAGGCCGAAGCTGCGCTGCGCAGCGCCGACCTCGCCGGCCATGGCACGCGCTGGCCGGCGACGCTGTCGGGCGGCCAACGCGCGCGCGTCGCGGTGCTGCGCGCCTTGCTCGCTCAGCCGCAGGCCTTGCTGCTCGACGAGCCGTTCTCGCGCCTGGACGCAGCACTGCGCCAGCGCTTTCGCGCCTTCGTGTTCGAGCGAATTCGCGAGCAAGGCATTCCGGCGCTGCTTGTCACGCACGACCCGCAAGACGTGCCGGCCGGCGCTCAGCTGATTGAACTCGCGTCGGAGCCCGACGATGCTTGACCGCACCGCACTGCGCATGCTGCGCCCGAGCTTCGACGCGGCGGCGGCGTCGCTGCAGCGTGCCGGCGTCAGCGCCGATCAGGTCACGCTGTTCGGCTTCGTGACGGGCGTCGCCGCTGCGCTCGCGATCGCGACGCAGCACCCGCTCATCGGCCTCGTCGTGCTGCTCGCGAGCCGCTGGTGCGACGGCCTCGACGGCGAGCTCGCGCGCCTGACCACGCCCACCGACCGCGGCGGCTTTCTCGACATCACGCTCGACTTCCTCGTCTACGCGAGCATCCCGCTGGCGTTCGCGATCGCCGACCCGGCTGCGAACGCATTGGCGGCCGCATTGCTGCTCGCCGCCTTCATCGGCACCGCGACGACCTTCCTCGCCTTCGCGGTGATGGCCGGGCAGCGCGGCCTGAAAAACGCGGCCTACCCGAGCAAAGGCATGTACTACCTCGGCGGCCTGACCGAAGGCACCGAGACGCTCGCGTGCTTCGCGCTGATGTGCCTGTGGCCGGCACAGTTCGCGCTGTTCGCGACGGTCTTCGCGGCGCTGTGCGGCCTCACGATCGCGACACGCTTGTGGGCCGGCTGGCGCGCGTTCTCCGCATGATGATGCCGCGCAAGAAACTGCTCCTGCTGATCGCGCTCGTCGCGCTCGTCGCGGCGTATTTCGCTTTCGATCTCGGCCGCTATTTCCATCTCGACTACATCAAGCAGCGTCAGGCCGATCTCGCTGCGCTGTATGCCGACAAGCCCGTGCAGGTGATCGGCGCGTTCTTCGCGATCTATATCGCGGTGACGGCGCTGTCGCTGCCCGGCGCGACGATCATGACGCTGGCTGCCGGCGCGATCTTCGGCCTGCTCGCCGGCACGCTGATCGTCTCGTTCGCATCCAGCATTGGCGCGACGCTCGCGTTCCTCGCGTCGCGCTACGTGCTGCGCGACAGCGTGCAGGCGCACTTCGGCGCGCGGCTGGCCGAGATCGACAAGGGCATCGCCCGCGAAGGCGCGTTCTACCTCTTCACCTTGCGCCTGGTGCCGCTGTTCCCGTTCTTCGTCATCAACCTCGTGATGGGGCTGACGCGCATGAAGGCCGGGGTGTTCTACCTCGTGAGCCAGGTCGGCATGCTGGCCGGCACGCTGGTCTACGTCAACGCCGGGACGCAGCTCGCACGCATCGACTCGCTGCAAGGCATCTTGTCGCCGGCACTCATCGCGTCGTTCGCGCTGCTCGGTGTTTTTCCGCTGGTAGCGAAGCGAATCGTCGACGGCGTCAAGCGGCGCAAGGTTTATGCGAAGTGGGCTCACGCGAAGCCGAAGCGCTTCGATCGCAACATGGTTGTCATCGGTGCCGGCGCGGCGGGCCTGGTCACGAGCTACATCGCCGCCGCGGTGAAGGCGAAGGTCACGCTGGTCGAGTCGCGGCGCATGGGCGGCGATTGCCTGAACACCGGCTGCGTGCCGAGCAAGGCGCTGATCCGCTCGGCGAACTTGCTGCAGCAGATGAAGCACGCGTCGCGCTACGGCATCGCCGACGCCGACGCGCGCTTCGATTTCGCCGAGTTGATGGAGCGGGTGGCGCGAATTGTTCGCGAGATCGAGCCGCACGACTCGGTGGAGCGCTACCGCGGGCTCGGTGTTGACGTGGTGCAGGGCCACGCGACGATCGTCAACCCGTGGGCCGTCGAGATCGCGCAGGCCGGCGGGACGCGGCAGACGCTGACGACGCGCAGCATCGTCATCGCGACCGGCTCCGAGCCGCAGGTGCCGGATCTGCCCGGCATCAAGGAAGTCGACTACCTCACCAGCGACACGGTGTGGGCGCTGCGCGAATTGCCGCCGCGGCTCGTCGTGCTCGGCGGCGGTGCCATCGGCTGCGAGCTCGCGCAGTGCTTCGCGCGGCTCGGCTCGCAGGTCACGCTCATCGAGTCGGCCGAGCGCGTCTTGTTGCGCGAAGACGCCGAAGTCTCGGCGCTCGCCCAGCAGGCACTCGAGCGCGACGGCGTGACGGTGCTGGTCGGCCGCAAAGCCCTGCGTTGCGAGACGGAAGGGACACGCAAGTTCATCGTCGTCGACGCGGCCGGCAGCGAGTCGCGCATCGAGCTCGACCGCTTGCTCTGCGCCGTCGGCCGCGTCGCGCGGCTCGGCGGCTTCGGAGCGCTATCCGAACATCCTCGCTTGCGGCGATGTCGCCGGGCCGTACCAGTTCACCCATGTCGCGGCGCACCAGGCGTGGTACGCGGCGGTCAATGGCCTCTTCGGCGGCTTGAAGAAATTCAAGGCCGATTATTCGGTGATCCCGGCGTCGACCTTCATCGATCCGGAGATTGCGCGCGTCGGCCTCAACGAGCAAGAGGCGAAAGAGCAGGGCGCCGAATTCGAGGTCACGCGCTACGCGCTGCGCGATCTCGACCGCGCGATCGTCGACAGCGCGACCGAGGGTTTCGTCAAGGTGCTGACGGTGCCGGGGCGCGACAAGATACTCGGTGTGACGATTGTCGGCGAGCACGCCGGCGACTTGCTGGCAGAGTACGTGCTGGCGATGAAACATGGCCTCGGGCTGAACAAGATGCTGGCGACCATCCACACTTATCCGACGCTGTCCGAAGCGAACAAGTACGCCGCCGGCGAATGGAAGCGCAACCATCAGCCGCAGAGATTGCTCGCGTGGGTCAAGCGCTTCCATGGGTGGCAGCGGAGGTGACGCGATGGCGATGATCGGCTTCGTTCGTGCGATCTGCCTGCTGGCTGCAGCGGGTTCAGCTTCGGCCGCGACGCTGCAGCCGTTCGCCGGCAGTGCGAGCACGCCGCTCGCGCCGTGGCAGGTCGGCGGGCTGCCGCAACAGACCAAGCCGTTCACGCACTTCTCGGTCGTCGACCTCGACGGGCACCGCGCTTTGCGGGTCGAAGCGAATCTGTCGTACGGCAACCTCGTCCATCCCTTGCAGATGACCGCGGCGAACAACCACTTGGCGTGGCAATGGCGGCTCGACGAGCCGAACCTCGCGGTCGACCTGCACCAGCGCCAAGGCGACGACATTGCGCTGAAAGTCTGCACGCTGTGGGACATGCCGATCGACAAGGTGCCGTTCCTCGAACGCCAGCTGTTGCGCGTCGCGCGCTCGCGCGCCGGCGAGCCCTTGCCGGCCGCAACGGTGTGCTACGTGTGGGACCCGTTCCTGCCGCTCGGCACCGCGCTCGACAGCCCGTTCACGCGGCGGCTGCGCTACATCGTGCTGCGCAGCGGCACCGAGCGGCTGCATCAGTGGATGCCTGAGCGGCGCGACATCACTGCCGATTTCTTGAAGCTCTTCGGCGCGGAGACGAACGAGGTTCCGCCGCTCGTCGGCGTCGCGATCGGGGCCGATGCCGACAACACGCAAGGCCGCAGCGTCGGCCATGTCGCTGACATGGTGCTCGATCCTTGAAGCACCTCGTGCTGCTGGGCGCCGGCCATGCGCACTTGCATGTGCTGCACGACATGGCGACCCTCGCGCTGCCGGCGACTCGCGTGACGTTGGTCGCGCCGGCGACGCAATTCATTTATTCGGCGATGGTGCCCGGGCTCGTGGCCGGGCACTACGAGCTTCACGACTGCGCGATCGCGCTCGCGCCGCTGGCCGCGAAGAGCAAGACGATCTTCATCGACAGCGCGGCCACCGCGATCGATGCCGCCGCGCGCACCGTGACGCTGGCCGACGGCCAGGCATTGCACTACGACGCGTTGAGCATCGACACCGGCCCGGTCATCGACCGCGATGCGATTGCCGGCGCGCGCGAGCATGCGCTGTTCGTGCGGCCGATGGAGGTCTTCGTTCGACTGTGGAGCCGCTTGCTCGATCTTGCGCAGACGCGCTCGCTCAGCGTCGCCGTGGTCGGTGCCGGCGCGGGCGGTGTCGAGATCGCGATGGCGCTGCAGCATCGGCTCGGCGACCGCGCGCGCGTGAGCCTCGTCACCGGCGGCCCGCCGCCGCTCGCCTCGCATCCGCCGAGCGCGCAGATGCGCGTGATGCGAGCGCTGAAGCGGCGCGGCATCACGGTGCTGCAAGACAGCTGCATGGAGATCAACGCGACGCAGCTGCGCCTCGGCTCCGGCGCGCGGCTCGCCTGTGACGCGCCGATCGTCGCCATCGGTGCGGGTGCACCGACGTGGCTGCGCGACAGTG
>VBCQ01000112.1 GCA_005882155.1 Betaproteobacteria bacterium | reverse complement strand
CGGTTGTTGCGGCGCAGCGTGACCGTCGCCGACGAATTCGGCGCTGCGCGATCGCTTGCACGCAGCGTGTAGCTGCCTTCGTAGACGCCGTCGTCGACCTCCTGCAGCACGATGGTGCGGGTGACGCCGCTGACGCGGACGGTGGCACGCGAACCGGGGGTTCCCTGGACGCGGAAGAAGAGCTCGGCGCCGGGAGCGAAGCGCTCGACCGGCTCCATTTCGAAGGCTGTGATATCGGGGGCAGATGCCACCGGCCTCGCCAGTACCGGTGTGACCGGCACGAAGGCGAGGCTCGAGAGGCAGACGATCAGTGCGCACAAGCGCCGTGGGTCGCAGAGTCGCAAGGCGGACCTCGCTGTAGGTGGTTTGAGACGGAAATGACCAGCAAACGGCGCGCCCGCGACGCCGCTTGAGGCATATTTCGGCACCCCTCGAGCGCCGACCGCATGCCGCCGACCGCCGCCTCACGATCACTGTCCGCCAGCGCGTTTCGCCTCGTGTTCGCGGCCGACATGGTGTCGCTGTTCGGCTCGCTGGTGAGCCGCGTCGCGTTGCCGTTCGTCGCGATCCTGTTCCTACAGGCGCGGCCATTCGAAGTCGCGTTGCTCAGCGTCGCCGACATCGTCGCCGGATTTGCGAGCGCACTGCTGATCGCGCCGTGGATCGATCGCTGGCCGAAGCGCCGAACGATGCTGTGCGCCGACGTCGCGCGTGCCGCGCTGCTCGCCGCGGTGCCGCTCGGCGCCTGGGCCGGCTGGCTCGCGATGCCCGGCCTGCTCGCGATCGCGCTCGTCTGCGGCGTGCTCAACATCGGCTTCGAGCTCGCCTACTCGGCGCTGCTGCCGCGGCTCGTCGACCGCGATCAGCTGCTGGCGGCGAACAGCCGCATCGCGGCCGGCCAAGCGGTTGTCGAGACCGCATCGTTCGGCCTCGGCGGCTGGCTGGTGCAGTGGCTGACCGCGCCGGTCGCGGTCTGGGCCGATGCGCTGTCGTACGTCGGCTCGGCGCTGTTGATCTGGCGCGTGCGGGTCGATGAAGACCGTGCGGCATCGCCTGCGGACAGCGCATCGAGCGGCGCCGCGGCATGGCTGGCCGAGACGCTCGCCGGCCTGGCGATCGTGCGCCGCGACCCGGTGCTGCGCGCACTCGCCGCGGTCGAGTTTTGTGTCGCCGGCGGATTCCAGATGTACGGCGCGATGTTCCTGCTCTTCGTTGCGCGCGACATCGGCTTCGCGCCCGGCGTGCTCGGCATGATCTTCGCGCTCGGCGGGCTGAGCTCGTTTGCCGGCGCATTGCTTGCCGAGCGGCTGGCGCGTCGCGCCAGCGCCGGGCCGCTGATGATGGGTGGGCTCGCGCTCGCGACGCTCGCGATGTTCCTGCCGCCGCTCGTCGTCGGCGCCGGTGTCGCCGGCGCCGCGTTGCTGATCGCCCAGCAGCTCGTTGGCGACGGCGGCCATACCGTCTATCTCGTCAACGACAACGTGCTGCGCCAGAGCCGCGCGCCAAAGCAAGCGCTCGCACGCGTCAACGCCGGCATCAGGTTCATCGGCCTCGCTGCGATGCTGCTCGGCGCGCTGGCCGGCGCGCTGGTCGGCGAAGCGTGGGGTGCGCGAAGCGCGCTGCTCGTCGCCGCCGCCTGGGCCTCGCTCGGCGTCGTCGTCGTGCTGAGTTCGCGCCTGCGCAGCGTCGCGATCGCCTGACGCGCGTTCGGGTCAATACAAGATGCGGCAGCGTATCGTGTCGGGGACGGCGCACAGCTCTTCGAGCGCCACCTGGCTCGCCGTCGTGTCGACGTCGATCACCGCGTAGCCGACCTCTTCGTTGGTACGCAGGTACTGCGCATCGATGTTGATGCCGGCGGCCGAGAAGCGCTCGTTGACGCGTGCCAGCACGCCCGGCACGTTCTTGTGGATGTGCAGCAGCCGGCAGCGCCCGGTGTGCTCGGGCAGCGTGACCTCGGGGAAGTTGACCGCCGACGCCGTCGATCCGTTGTTGCTGTAGCGGATCAGCTTGGCCGCGACCTCGCGTCCGATGTTGGCTTGCGCCTCGGCCGTCGAGCCACCGATGTGCGGCGTCAGGATCACGTTGTCGAAGCGCGTCAGCGGCGAGTCGAAGCCGGTGTCGTTGCCTTGCGGCTCGACCGGAAAAACGTCGATCGCCGCGCCTTGCAGATGGCCGCTTTCGAGCGCCGCGGTCAACGCGTCGATGTCGACGACGGTGCCGCGCGATGCATTGATGAGGTGGCTGCCGGGCTTCATTCGCGCGAGCTGCGCCGCGCCGATCAGGTTGCGCGTCTCGGGCGTTTCCGGCACATGCAGGCTGACCACATCGGCCGCGGCGAGCAGCGCGTCGAGCACCGGCAGCTGGCGCGCATTGCCGAGCGGCAGCTTGGCCTCGATGTCGTGGAACACCACCGACATGCCGAGCTGCTCGGCGAGCACGCCGATCTGCGTGCCGATGTGGCCATAGCCGACGATGCCCAGCGTCTTGCCGCGCACCTCATGCGAGCCGGCAGCGCTCTTGACCCAGCCGCCGCGGTGCAGCACCGCGTTCTTCTGCGGGATGCCGCGCATCAGCATGATGATTTGCGCGAGCACCAGCTCGGCGACGCTGCGCGTGTTGGAGAACGGCGCGTTGAACACCGGCACACCGCGCCGCATCGCCGCTGTCAAGTCGATCTGATTGGTGCCGATGCAGAACGCGCCGATCGCGGTCAACTTGGTCGCGCGCTCGAGCACGCCGGCGCTCAGCTGGGTGCGCGATCGAATGCCGACGAAGTGCGCGTCGACGATCGCGTCAACCAGCTCGTCGCCGGCCAGCGCCTTCGCCGACGTGACGACGTTGGTGTAGCCGTCTTGCGCGAGCGCCTCGACCGCCCACGGATGGATGCCTTCGAGGAGGACGAATTTGAGTCGGTCCTTCGGGACCGACAAGCGGCTCGGCATCGGCGCGCTCCTGGAGTGGACACGCCCCAATCGTGCGCCGAAACCGCAGCGCCGGTTGGCCCAAGGGGCTTGTCAATGCCGCATCACGAGCGCTCGAAAAGCAGCTGCGATTTTTCGGTTTCGGGTGCGTTCTCGGTCGACTCCATCAACGGCAGTCCAGCGCCCGAGCGTTGCTCTTGCAGCTCGGATTGGCGGGCGAGCCGCCAGGTCTCGAAGTCGGCCGGGAAGTTCGTCACTCCGCGTTGGCGCCACAGCCGATAGTCCTCGTCGAGCTGACGAATATGCGCCTCGCGCCAGCGGTCGTAGGCCTCGTCGGTGTCGCACGGGCCGGTCGGCTGCTGGGTCGGCTCGACCATCGCTGCGCCACCGAGCGGCGTCGTTGCCGCCGCGAGTCGAGCGGCCGTGTCGGCCACGCTGCCGCGGTCGGAAGTAGACGTTTTCGATTCGCGTTTCATGGCTTGTCCTTTCGTTCGCCTTGAATGATTCGACCCGATGGCGGCAAGCGGCGTTCCGCCGCGCGCGGCTCGGAATGCTTCGAAAGGCACGTCGATTGCTGCTCTTCTCGTCGACCTCGGACCGGCTATCGTGCGGGGCATGATGGCCTCGCATGTCGATGCTCGCGCAGCGGCGTGGCTCGCTGCCCTGATGCTCACCGCCTGCGCGACCCCCGAGCCGGCGGCCCAATGGGAGAGTCGTTTGCGCGGTGACGCCGTCGTGCTGCTCGGCGAAGTACACGACAACGCCGAGCAGCACCGCTTGCGGCTTGCGGTGCTGCGCCGCGCGCTGTCCGCGGGCTGGCGCCCGGCGATCGCGATGGAGCAATTCGACATCGATCGCCAGGCCGACATCGATCGGGCACGCCGCGAGCGGCCGCGCGACGCGCAACATCTCATCGAGGCGGCGACAGCGCCGCGCAGCGGCTGGGACTGGGCGCTGTACCGGCCGGTCGTCGCACTCGCGCTCGCCTACGAGCTGCCGTTGATCGCCGCCAACCTGCCCAACGCCGACGCGAACCGATTGGTGCGCAACGACTACGCCGCGGTGCTCGGCGGCGAGCGCACGCGCGCGCTCGGCCTGGCCGCGCCGCCGCCGGCCGACCTGCAATCCGCGCAAGAACGCGAGATCGACGCCGGCCACTGCGCTCGCCTGCCGGTCGCACTGCTGCCGGGGATGGTGCGTGCGCAGCTCGCCCGCGACGCGCTGATGGCGCAGACGCTCACGCGCCATGCGGCCAACGGCGTCGTGCTGCTCGCCGGCAACGGCCATGTACGGCGCGACCTCGGCGTGCCGCGCTGGCTGCCGCCGCCGGCGCTGGCCAGAGCGTGGGCGGTCGGCTTCATCGAAGCGGGCGACGCGCCCTCGCTCGCGCAGAGCTTCGACGCGACGGTGGTCACCGCGGCCACCCCGCGCGAGCGCGATCTTTGCGACGACGTGGTCGCGCCCAAACCCAAGGGCTGAGCCGCCCCCCGGGCGCGCCGCTTGCTCGTCGAATCGAAGCGGGCCGCTCGTTTTTGCGAAGGAGAAACACCATGCGCTTTCGCACCTTGTTCCTGTTCGTGCTGTTGGTCCTCACCGGCTTTTTCGCGCTGCTGAACTGGGAGGCGTTCAACACGCCGTCGACACTGTCGCTCGGCTTCCGCACGGTCGAGGCGCCGGTCGGGATGGTGATGCTCGGCATCGTCGTCGTGATGGCGGCGATGTGCCTCGCGGTCGTGATCTACGTGCAGGGCGCAGCGCTGTTCGATGCGCGGCGCCAGGCCCGGGACCTGCAGGCCCAGCGCGACCTGGCCGAGAAGGCCGAAGCGTCGCGCTACACCGAGTTGCGCGGCTTCATCAACGGCGAATTGCTGTCGGCCACGCGCGCGTCGACCGAGCTGCGGATGGGCTTGCTCGCTCGCATGGAGCAGCTCGAGCAGCGCATGCGCGAGACGATGCAAGCCACCGGGAACACGCTCGCGGCGCACATCAGCGAACTCGAAGACCGCCTCGCAGCCGAACGGGCCGCAGCCCGGCAGCTCGCCGCCGCCTTGAGCGACGCGCGCCGCACAGCGGCGTGCAAATCATGCCCGCGTTGTAGCGCTTACAGCGCGGGCTGACACGCGACGGTTCAGCTGCTCATCGGCTCCGGCTTGATGATCGCGACCGCCGCGCCGACGGTGTCGAGCAGGATCGCGAAGCGGCCGATCGTCGGGATGTCGGTCGGCGGCACCAGCGTCTGGCCGCCGAGCTTCTTCGCCTTGCCGGCGCTGACGTCGCAGTCGGCCACTTTCACATAGGGCAGCCACATCGGCGACGCGCTCGGGTCGCTCGACTGGATCACGCCGCCGCGCGACTTGTCGCCGGTCTTCAGCAGGTAATAGGTGCCTTGCTCGCCCATGTCCATGCTGTCGCGGCTGTAGCCGAGGAGCCGCTCGTAGAAGGCCAGCGCCTTCTTCACGTCGGGCGTCCACAGCTCGTTCCAGATCCAGCCGCTCGTCGGCGTGTCGTCGACATCGGGCGGGTCGCCGTCGGTGCCTTTCCACAGCGACAGCGGCGCGCCGGTCGGGTCGGCGATCGTCGCGCCGCGGCCGACCGGGCCGTGGTCCAGCGGCGCCGACAGGCCCTTCGCGCCGGCCGCGAGCGCGGCGGCGTAGCTCGCGTCGACATCGAGTACCGACACGTACGACGCCCAGTGGCTCGTAGCGCCGGTGGGCGCGCTGCGCAATCCGCCGATGCCGGTGTTGCCGTTCAGGATCATGTCGTAGCTTTGCGCGCCCATCGGCATGCGCTCGACGTGCCAGCCGAACAGCGGCTCGTAGAAGGCGCGTGCCTTGGGGAGGTCATGCGAGACATGTTCGAACCAGACGAACTTTCCGGGCAAGTAAGAAGCCATGGTGCAAATCCTTTCCAGCCGCATCGGCTGATCGAGTTGACGCTCGAGCGGCGCGGGCGCGACGTCGAGCATGCTTTCAACATAGGCGAGGATGGGCGCGATGAACAGCGCGGCGAGGCGCCGGTTCACCGTCAGTCACAACGAAGGATCACCGCGGATCGGCCGCACCGCGCTGCACCGCGCCCGACCCCGCCGCCGCAGGCTGCGGCCGCCTGATCTTCGAGCGCAGCCATTGCACGACATCGTCGACGAAGGTGAACAGCACCGGGATCACCAGCAGGCTCAGGAAGGTCGAGGTGATCAGCCCGCCGATCACGACGATGGCCATCGGCGCACGAAAGCTCGGGTCGGTGCCGAGGCCGATTGCGATCGGCGTCATGCCGGCGGCCATCGCGATCGTCGTCATGACGATCGGCCGCGCGCGCTTGTGACAGGCGTCGAGCAGCGCGTCGAGCCGGCTCATGCCGCGGTCGCGTCGCGCCATGATGGCGTATTCGACGAGCAGGATCGAGTTCTTCGTCGCGATGCCCATCAGCATGATCAGTCCGATCATCGACGGCATCGACACGGCGGTGCGGGTGATGAAGAGAGCGAGGAATGCGCCCGGAATCGACAGCAGCAGCGCGGCGAGGATCGTCACCGGCTGGACGAAGTCGTGGAACAGCAGCACCAGCACGATGTAGATGCAGGCCACACCGGTCAGCATCGCGAGGCCGAAGCTCTCGAACAGCTCGCCCATCGCTTCGGCGTCGCCGACGCTGCGCTGGATCACGCCGGGCGGCAGATTGGCGAGGCTCGGCGTGGCGAGCGCTCGCTTTTCGACTTCGCCGAGCGGCTGGCCGTTCAGCTCGACCTCGAAGTTGATGTTGCGCAGCCGGTCGTAGCGGTCGATCTGCGCCGGGCCGCTGTCGATCGCGAAGTTCGCGACGTTGCCGAGCTGCACCGGCCCGCGCGCCCCCGGCACCGTGAGGCGCGAGATCAGCTCGAGGTCGGTGCGCGCGTCGGCCTTCAGCTTGACGACAACCGGCACCTGGCGCTGCGACAGGTTCATCTTGGCGAGCGCCTGGTCGTAGTCGCCCGACAGCGCGATGCGCAAGGTGTCGGCGATCGCCGCCGACGTGACGCCCAAGTCGGCCGCGCGCGCGAAATCGGGCCGCACGATGACCTCGGGGCGCACCAGGCTCAGCGTCGACGTGACGGCGCCGATGCCGGGGATCGTCCGCAAGTCTTTCTCGACCAACTTGGCGTGCTCGGCCAGCACGCGGCCGTCTTCGCCGGCGAGCACGAGCAGGAACTTCTCCGATGAGCCGCCGAAGCCGACCTTGACGCGCGCTCCGGGCACCGCAGCGAGCGCGTCGCGCAGCTGCGCCTCGACCGCCTGTTTCTTCACGCCATGGCGCTGGCCGCGCGGCGTCATGTTGATCGTCAGCGTCGCCTTGCGGACCTCGGATGCGCCGCTGACCATGAACGGATCGGAGCCGGTCGCGCCGCCGCCGATCGCGGTGTAGACGAGCTTGACATGCGGGTTGCTCGCGACGATTTCGCGCGCCTGCTCGGCCGCGGCATAAGTCTGCTTGAGCGTGCTCCCCGGCGGCAGCGTGACGCTGACCTGCGTCTGCGACAGATCGTCGGGTGGGATGAAGCCGGTCGGCAGGAACCCGACGAGGAAGAACGACGCCGCGGTGAAGCCGATGACGGCGAGCGTCACCTTGATGCGGTGCTTCAGCGCGTACTGTGCCCAGCGCATGTACATGCTCATCCAGCCCGGCTCCGGTCGCGTTTTCTGCGGATGGAGCACGTAAGCGGCCATCATCGGCGTCAGCATCCGCGCGACGACGAGCGAGAAGAAGACGGCGATCGCCGCGGTCCAGCCGAACTGGACGAAGAACTTGCCCGGCACGCCGGCCATGAAGGCGGTCGGCAGGAACACCGCGATCAAGGTGAAGCTCGTCGCGATGACCGCGAGTCCGATCTCGTCGGCCGCTTCCAGCGCCGCCTGGTACGGCGACTTGCCCATTCGCAGGTGCCGCATGATGTTCTCGATCTCGACGATCGCGTCGTCGACGAGGATCCCGACCACCAGCGACAGCGACAGCAGGGTGACGACGTTGACCGTGAAGCCGAGCCACTGCATCGCGGCGAAGGCCGGAATCACCGACAGCGGCAACGCGGTCGCCGACACCAGCGTCGCGCGCCAGTCGCGCAGGAAGAACCAGACGACGATGACGGCGAGGATCGCGCCCTCGTAGAGCAGCATCATCGAGCCTTCGTAGTTGTCGATCACCGGGTCGACGAAGTTGAATGCTTCGGTGACGGTGATGTCGGGGTGCTTGGCGCGCAGCCGCTGCAATTCGGCGCGAACGCCGTCGGCGACGTCGACTTCGCCGGCGCCGCGGCTGCGAACGATCTCGAAGCCGACCACCGGCCGGCCGTCGAGCAGCGCCGCCGAGCGCTGTTCGGCGACCGTGTCGCGCACCGACGCGACCTGGTCGAGCCGCACGCGGCGCCCGTCGTTGAGCGCGATTTCCATCGCCGCGAGCTCGTCGGCCGACTGCACCGTCGCGATCGTTCGCACCGACTGCTCGGCACCGCCGACATCGGTGCGGCCGCCCGCCGCCTCCTGCTGGATCTGGCGCAATTGGCGCGAGATCTCGGCCGCGGTCGCGTTGAGCGCCTGCAGCCGCAGCGGGTCGAGCTCGACGCGTACTTCGCGCGTCACGCCGCCGACGCGCGATACCGAGCCGACGCCCTTGACGCTGAGCAGCGCCCTCGTCACCTGGTTGTCGACGAACCACGACAGCGCTTCATCGTCCATCTTGTTCGACGCGACGGTGTAGGTGAGGATCGGCGTGCCGGCGAGCTCCATCTTGCTGATGACCGGGTCGCGCAGATCGCCCGGCAGATCGGAGCGAACGCGCGACACCGCGTCGCGCACGTCGTCGACCGCCTGCTGGGTCGGCTTTTCGAGGCGGAACTCGACGGTGATCGTCGCACTGCCGTCCTGCACCGTCGTGTAGATGTGCTTGACGCCTTGCAGGTTGGCGACCGAGTTCTCGATCTTGCGCGCGACCTCGGTTTCGAGCTGCGCCGGCGACGCGCCCGGCAGCGCTGCGCTGACGATGACGGTGGGCAGGTCGATGTCGGGGAACTGCTGGATGCGCATCGACTTGAAGCTCATCAGGCCCACCAGCGTGAGCATGATGAACAGCAGCACCGACGGAATCGGATTGCGGATGCACCAGGCGGAAACGTTGATCTTCATCGTGTGCTTTCGCTGCCGAGCCTGATCACTTGGTGGCGCTCACCGCGGCGGCAGCCGCGGCCTTCACCGCCGGCTTCGCTGTGGTGTCGACGACGCGGACCGTGTCGCCGTCGGCGAGGAAGCCGCCGCCCGACGCGACGACGCGCGCGGCGGGATCGATACCGCCGAGGATCTCGATCTTCTCGCCGACGCGGCGGCCGACCGTGACCTTGGCTTCGCTGACCTTCGAATCGGGACCGACCTTGAGCACATAGTTGAAGCCGTCGCGCAGCAGCACGGCGCTTTGCGGCAGCGTCAGTGCTTGGCCGCTGCCGACGTCGAACTCGCCGCGCGCGAACATGCCGGCACGCGCCAGCGGCGACGCTGCCAGATCGACGAAGACGAGGCCGTTGCGGGTCTTGTCGTCGACGGTGGGCGCGACCATCCGCAGCTTGCCGGCGATCGCCGGCGCTCCGGCAGCGCTGACGCTGACGTTCATCCCGACCTTCAATCGCGCGAGCTCAGCGGCCGGCACTTCGGCGCGCCATTCGAGGCGACCTTGACGAATCAAGCGGAACAGCTCCTGGCCGGCCGGCAGCACCGCGCCGACCGTCGCGCTGCGCGACGAGATCACGCCGTCGTCGCTCGCCAGCACCTTGGTCTGCTGCAAGCGCAGCTGCTGCATCTTGGCCGCAGCGCGCATCGCATCGAGCCGCGCCTGCGCGGTGCGCTCTGCGGTGAGGTACTGGTTGATCTGCTGCGCACTCAGCGCGCCGGTCGTCGCGAGCTCGCGCGCACGCTGGGCGTTGGCGGCGGCTTCGGCGAGCGTCGCTTCGGCCTCGGCGACGCTCGCGCGGGTCTGGTTGAGGTCGGCCTGCATCATGTCGGGCGCGAAGGTCGCGAGCACCTGACCGCGCTTGACGACGTCGCCGACACCGACACGCACTTCGGCCAGGCGCAGCCCGTTCGCTTCGGTGCCGATGCTCGCCTCCTGCCACGCCGCGATGTTGCCGTTGGCGGTGATCTTCAGCGGCCAGGTCGCGGTTTGCGGCTGCGTCGTGGTGACGGTCAGCGCCGGCTTCGGCGCCGCCGACGCTGCTGCCTTGTCGTCGGCCGCGTGGACCACGACGCCGGCGACGACGGCGAGCGTTGCGCTGAGGACCACAACGAGATGGCGCGAGATGTTCATGGTGCGTGGCTCAATGTCTCGAGGTTCAATTCAATGCGAGCGGCGCGGCGTCGCTTGCCGACCAGCCACCGCCGAGCGCGCGGTACAGCGCGATCCAAGCCGCGACGCGTTCGCGCTGCAGCTCGATCAGGCTGCTCTGTGCCTGCACGGCGCTGCGGCGCGCGTCTTCGAGCTCGAACAGGCTGGCGAGCCCGCCGCGGTAGCGTGCTTCGGTCGCGCGGTACGACGCCTCGAAGCCTTCGGCGGCGACGCGCGCGTCTTCGTTGCGCGCCGCGGTGCTTTGCAATTGCACCAGCGCCTCCTCGACCTCGCGCAGCGCCGTGCGGACTTTGCCCCGATACGCCATAGCTGCGGCGTCATAGCGCGCGCGTGCCGCGTCGACGTTGGCGGCGCGCGTGCCGGCATCAAAGAGCGGCAGCGTGATCTCGATCGGGCCGATCGACCACAGCGTGCCGCTGCCGTGAGCGGTCCCGGTGTCGTAGTACGACGGCCCGATAGCGCCGGCGAGGCTCACGCGCGGCAGCCGTTGCGCCTGCGCATTGGCGACATCGGCGCTGGCGGCGATCACCTCGCGTGCTGCGCTGTCGAGGTCGGGCCGCTGGCTCAGCACCTCGGCCGGTACCGCGCTGACCGCGATTTGCGCCGGTTGCGGCAGCGTCGCGCTCTTCGATGCGAGCCGGGCTCGCAACGCCGGCTCGGCGATGCCGCTGAGCGCGACGAGCGCCTTGATATCGACGTCGCATTGCGCGCGCTGCGCGGTGAGTTGGGCACGCGCCTGCGCGGCACTGGCGCGCGACAGCGCTTCGTTGGCGGGCGACTGGAAGCCGGCCTTGGCGCTCAGCGCGGTCAGGCGCGCCGTCTCGCCGCGCGAAGCCGCGTCGGTCTCGCTTTGCAGCACTTGCGCTTCGCAGGCGCGCAAGGCCACGTAGCTCGTCGCGACCTCGGCAGCGAGCGACACGCGAGCCTCGTGCCACGCGGCCTGCGCGAGCGCGACTCGTGCCTGCGCCGCATCGCGCGCGGCGCGGCGGGCGCCGAACAAGTCGATCTCCCACGACGCCTGCGCGGTGGCTGAGGCCAGCGTGCCGAGCGGCGTGACGGAGTCCTGCCGGCCGCGTACGGCACGCGCATCGGCGTTCACGCTCGGCACCAGCGCGGCGCTCGCCGCGACGCGGGTCGCGCGTGCCTGCGCGATGCGCGCGCCGGCGTCG
>VBCQ01000022.1 GCA_005882155.1 Betaproteobacteria bacterium | reverse complement strand
GGCTCGGAGAACTCGTGATGCGCGAGCTCAAGCGTATCGACAAGGTCGCCTACGTCCGCTTCGCATCCGTCTATCGCAGCTTCGAAGACGTCGACGAATTCAGGCAACTGATCCGCGACATTTGATATCCCCCTAAGGAGGGACGCGTCGCGTGCCTGCTCCCCCCTTTAGGGTGAGAGCCAAAGTCTTGCGGCTTTCATAGAGTTTCCTCACAGGAGGAAATCATGAAACAGCAGACCAGCAGGCGCTCCCCGTCGCGCGGACTCACTCTCATCGAGACGACGATTGCCATTGCGATCGCCGCAATCATCGTCAGCGTGGCAGTGCCGTCATTCCGCAGCATGCAGGAACGACGCACATTGGAAGGACGGGCGAACGAGCTCGCGACCGACATCCACTTCGTGCGCAGCGAAGCCGTGACGCGCAACCTCAGCGTGCGCATGAGCTTTCGCACCTCTGCCGCCGGAAGCTGCTACGTGATTCACACCGGCGCGGCCACCGATTGCACCTGCAGCGTCGACGCCGCCACGCAATGCAGCGCAGGAGCGTTGGAGGTCAAGACCGTGCGGCTGCCCGCCGCCAGCGGCATCGCGCTGTACAGCAACGTGTCATCGATGCTGTTCGCGGCGACGCACGGCACGACCTCGCCGACAGGCACCCTGCGCTTGTTGGATTCGCAGGGCAAGGCGATTCATCACGTCGTGAACATCATGGGGCGCGTGCGCTCGTGCTCGCCACAAGGCGACATCCCTGGATACAGGGCGTGCTGAGACATGAAGACCACTACCATGTCCTCAGCCGCGGCTCTTCATTGCTACAGCCGCGCGCGCGGCTTCACGCTGATCGAACTGCTGATCGCGGTCGCGATCGCCGCCATCCTCGCGAGCGTGGCCTACCCCGCATTTGGCGATTCGGTGCGCGCGAGCCGCCGCTCCGATGCCATCGTGACGATCTGGCAGGTTCAGCAGGCGCAGGAACTCTATCGGACAAGCAACGCCGCCTACGGCGACCGATTTCTGATTCTCACAAGCACCGGCTCGATGAGCGGCGTGGCGCGCAACGGCGATGTCGCACCGAACGGCACGAGCCTCAGCGGAAGCTTCGCGACGTCCGCCGGGCACTACGCAGTCACGCTGTCAGGCGTCGACACGACCGGCTACTCGGTTCTCGCAACAGCACAGGGTCCACAGGCAAGCGACGCGAACTGCAAGTACATGCAGGTCGACATCGCTGGCGGAAACCTCGTCTACAACTCCGGCGCGACCAGCGGGACCAGCAACGGATCATCTTCGGCGGCCAATAAACGGTGTTGGAAGCAATGAGACAGCGCCCCACCACCATCGTGCGGCAGCGCGGGATGTCCATCGCGGAACTGCTCATCGGCACTGCCATCGGCCTGTTCCTCGTGGCCGGCGCTGCGAAATTGTTCGGCGACCATGTCGTCAACAATCGCCGGCTGATTCTTCAGGCACGCGTCAACCAGGACTTGCGGGCGGCGGCCGACTTGGTGGCGCGCGACCTCAGGCGAGCCGGCTATTGGCAGACGGCAAGCTCGGGCGCAACCTGGCCGGCACAGAGCAATCCGTACCGGGCCGTCACGCCCATCGGCGCAGCGAGCGCGTCGACGGCCACGTTCAGCTACTCGCGCAACACCGAGAACAACATCCGCGATGCGAGCGACGAGGCCGGGTTCCAGCTGTCGTCCGGCGTGCTGCGCATGCGCAGTGGCAGCACGGCGTGGCAGGAGCTCACCGATGCGGCGACCCTCACCGTCACCGAGTTCAGCGTCACTCCGGTGATTACCGCGGTCTCACTCGGCCACTACTGCACGCCGACCTGCAACGCCGGCGCTCCGGGCTGCCCCGTCGTGAATGTGCGCCGCTACGACATCGTGATCAAAGGACGCTCGGTCTCCGACGCGTCGGTGATCCGGCAACTCAACGAGTCGGTGCGCGTTCGCAATGACGAAGTGCCTGCGCCGTCGTGCCCTTGAACCGAGACGAGGACAAACCATGACTCGCAAAACACAAACCGGCGCAGCGTCGCTGGCAATCACGCTGATTCTTCTGTTCGGCATGACGCTCGTCGCCTTCTATGCCGGACGCGTCATGATTTTCGAGCAGAAAACGTCCGCGAATCAGTACCGTTCGACCCAGGCCTTCGAAGCCGCCGACGCTGGCTTGGAGTGGGCCGTCGTCATGCTCAACGAGACACGCAGCACCGACGCGAGCTGCATCGTCGACGGCGGCAGCGCAACTTTCCGCAATCGCTATGTACCGGCCACGCTGGCGGGAAGCGCCATCGTCCTGACGCCGGTCGCTACGCCGATGGTGGCGGGTTGCAGCATCGACGCGACGGGTGCACTGACGTGTTCGTGTCCGGCATCGGGCAGCGTATCGGCGGCCTCGCTGCTCGCTGATGCACCGACCTTTACGGTCGAGTTCGCAACCGTCGCGGGCGACAACGAAAGCATCGAGGTGACCTCGCGTGGCTGCACCAGCGCGGGCAGCCAGTGCGTCGCGAACGCTCCCTCTGGCGCTGACGCGTTCGCGGTCGCAAGGCTCGTGGTCAAGATGCGCCGCGTCGTGCGTGCCATGCCTGCGGTGCCGCTCAGCGCGGGTCAATGGGCCGCGGTGTGCGGCGCCTTCCAGATCAGCAACACCGACCGAGCAACGAACGGCAACCTCGTCGACGCGGGCGGCGCCGTCTTGATCGGACAGAGCACGTATCAGGCAGGCACCTTGCCGATCGGTGCGCCGCATTGCAGCGGCAATGGTCAGACCCTGCAAACGCTGGACGGCAGTCCGCCAGCCGACAGCATCGTCGCAGCAGATTCGACGTTGTCCGGCGCCTCGGCAAGTCCCGATGCGATGTTCAGCACTCTGTTCGGCACGCGCCTCGCACAGTACGAGGCCGCTGCAACGACCCACGTCATCAGCGGGCCGAACGGACTCGCCAATGCCGCGACTCTCGTCGACGCGTATGTCCGTCATGGCAAGCGCGCATTCTGGGTCGACGGCCCGCTGCAGTTCAGCGGCAGCGTCACGCTGGGCACCGACGCTTCCCCGGTGATCGTCGCGGCGTCGGGCGAGATCGCGTTCAACGGCAGCAGCACGATCCGCGGCTTGATCTACGCCGACTCCGCACGCTGGAACGACGACGGCGCCGGCAGCACTGTCGTCGTCGGTGCCGTCGTCAGCCGGGCGAGCTTCTACAACAACGGCAGCGGATCGATCACCTACGACCCGAACGTCCTCGCCCGTCTCAACAAGGAGATCGGCGTCGCCACCAAGGTCCCCGGCAGTTGGCGAGACAACTGAATAGAGGCCACTCATGCGCACTTCGAATCGTCATTCGTCATCAGGCTTCACGCTGCTGGAAGCGCTGATCGCCACGCTCGTGCTCTCGTTCGGCATGCTGTCCGTCGCAGTGTTTCAGACCCGCCTCGCCTCGAACACCGACGTGGCGAAGCAGCGATCCGAAGCGACTCGCTTTGCCCAGCAGAAGATGGAATGCCTGCGTTCGTTTTCGCAGATCGCCTCGGCCCCAGCTTTGAGCCTGAACTGCTCGGGCGCGATGGCAGCGAGCTCATGGGCCGACACTCGAAGTGGAAGCGACACGCCGATCAGCCAGACGAATGCGAGCTTCGCGCGCACCTGGATCGTCGGCGGCACGCCGGCTGACCTTCTTCGCAGCGTCAGCGTGCGGGTCGGCTGGAGCGACCGCAACGGCCGGGCCAACGCGGTCACGCTAGCGTCGACCCTGTCCAAGTCCGATCCAGCGGACATCGGCGGGTTGACCATGCCGCCCGTCGATGGCGGAATCAACTACCGCCCGAAGGGCCGCAACCTTGCGATCCCGATTCCCGCGATCCAGCTCGGCGGATCCAACAGCGGAAAGAGCGCAGCGCAGTTTGATTCGCAGTGGCTCGTGTTCGGCAACGCGGTCGGCGACGTGATCGCGGTGTGCAGCAGCCCGCCGACGGACAACACCGACATCGCCGCCGACTGCAGCGCGCTGGCCGCTTATCTGCTGGCGGGCAACATCAGCGGTGACATCGCGAACTACGTCCCCACCGGTATCTTGTTCAGCAACATGCAGTACATGTCGCGCACGCCGCGGTGCACGCTGACGGACGCCATCGACCAGAACACCGGCGCGCCGATCGCCGGCTACAAGCGCTACACCTGTCTCGTACAACCGACAGACCACGACAACAACTCGGCCACGCCGATGGTGTGGAGCGGCCGCAGCAACATCGCTCCGGCGCCCGCCGGCACTCAGAAGGTGTGCCGCTACACGACCGACGCGATCACGACGAACAACTTCGATCACCCTGCGACCTACTCGTTGGTCAGCGGGTCGCTCGCGAACCAGAACTTCCTGCTCCTGTCGGCTGGAGACTGTCCGTCCGGCACGGCCCAACAGCAGCCCTGACGGCGTGACTTACGATGACGGAATGTCGCAGTCTTCCGTCATTGCGCCTGCCGTTCTTGCGCGAGCGAGCGTCCTCGCGTCCCACGCCATCGGCCTGTCCGAGCCGAACCCACGCGTGGGCTGCGTGATCGTCGGAAGGCGGACACGATCCGCGCGGCGCCACTGCCGTCGTCACCCTCGAACCCTGCTGCCACCACGGCCGCACACCGCCCTGCTGCGACGCGTTGATCGACGCCGGTGTGGCGCACGTCATCGTCGCCGCGCAAGACGCGAACCCCTTGGTCGCCGGCCAAGGCATCGCGCGCTTGCGCGCCGCGGGCATCGCGGTCGATGTGATCGACGGCGAATGGGGTGAAGCATCACGCGAACTCAACATCGGCTTCTTCTCGCGCATCACCCGCGGACGGCCTTGGGTGCGCATGAAGATCGCCGCGTCGCTCGACGGCCGCACTGCATTGAGCAACGGCATCAGCCAGTGGATCACCGGTGAAGCTGCGCGGGTCGATGGGCATGCCTGGCGCAAGCGAGCCGGCGCCCTCTTGACCGGCGTTGGCACGGTTCTAGAAGACAACCCCCGACTCGACGTCCGGTTCGTAGCAACCGCACGCCAACCGCTGCGCGTCATCGTCGATTCGCGCCTGCAATCGCCACCGGGCGCGCGAATCCTCGACGCGCCCGGCAGCGTGCTGATCTATGCCGCCGACGAGTCCGCATCGACAAGTGCGGCACTGGGTTCGCGTGGCGCCGAGATCGCGTTCAAGCCCGGCGCCGGCGGCAAAGTGGACCTCAGCGCGATGCTCACTGACCTCGCCGCGCGCGGCATCAACGAGCTGCATGTCGAAGCCGGCCACAAGCTCAACGGCTCTTTCGTGCGCGAAGGCTTGGTCGACGAGTTCTTGATCTACATGGCGCCCAAGTTGCTCGGCGCGGGGAGAGAGATGGCAGCGTTCGGGCCGTTGCAGGCGCTGAGCGAAGCTGTCCCACTGCGCTTTACGAGCATCGAACTGATCGGCGAAGACCTGCGGATCATTGCCCGCTCGACGCTGTCCTGACAGACGGACGGAGCGCAACGCACGACAAGCGGCAACGGCCGGATTCCGGTCGGCGTCGACAATTCGCGCCATGACGACTTCTGTTTCGAACCGGCCAGCACGCGGATTCACGCTGATTGAAGTGATGATCACGGTCGCGGTCATCGCCATCCTTGCGGCGATCGCGTTACCGGCCTATCAGGAGCAAATTCGCAAGTCGCGTCGCTCCGCGGCGCAAGGCGTCTTGATGCAGGTCGCCAGTCGCGAGCAGCAACTCTTTCTCGATTCTCGACAGTACGTCGCCGCGGCAAATACCGCAGCGCTCGCCAGCAGCAATATCAAGGTGACAGTTCAGTCGAATCTGACATCGGCTTACGGCTTCAAGGTCGAGACGACTGCCCCCGCCGCTTCGGCGCCGACTTTCACCGTCATCGCCACACCGACCGGCAGTCAGACTGCTGACAAATGCGGAACGATGAAGGTCGATGAATCGAACGTCAAAACCGCAACGGGATGCGGAGGAACCTGGTGAGCAGCAACACGCGCACGGCTCGTGGCTTCACGATGATCGAATTGATCGTCGTCGTGTCCATTATCGCGATCCTCGGCTCCATCGCGGCG
>VBCQ01000111.1 GCA_005882155.1 Betaproteobacteria bacterium | reverse complement strand
CACGCGGTGCGCATCAACGCGTCGCCGTTCATGCAGGACATCCGCGGCATCATCGAGCAGGGCGGCGTGAAGGTGCTGTCCGACGCGTGGCTGGCCGGCGGCTTCGGCGCGAAGGACAAGTGCATCCGCAAGCCCGAAGACGCCGCGGGGCTGAAGGTGCGCTCGGCCGGCTCGACGTTCGCCGAGATGTGGGCGGGCGCCGGCGCATCGATCGTCTCGGTGCCTTCCAACGAGGTCTACAACGCGCTGCAGCAGGGCGTGGCCCAGGTGACCGACACGTCGTCCGGAAGCTTCGTCTCGTTCCGGCTGTACGAGCAGCTCAAGTGCCTCACCGCGCCCGGCGACAACGCGCTGTGGTTCATGTACGAGCCGGTGCTCATCTCCAAGAAGAGCTGGGACAAGCTCAACGATGCTCAGAAGAAGGCGCTCACGGCTGCGTCGAAGAAGGCCGAGGCTTTCTTCACCGCGGAGTCGAAGAAGCTCGACGACAAGATGATCGAGACCTTCAAGCAGAACCGCGTGGAGGTGATCACGCTGACGCCGGCCGAGTTCGACGCGTGGCGCGCGGTGGCGCAGCGGACGTCGTACAAGGAATTCGCGGAGAAGGTGCCGGGCGGCAAGCAGCTCATCGAGAAGGCGTTGAGTGTCAAGTGAGCCGCGGCCGGTGCCGGGCTGGGTGCGGGCCGTGCAGGCGCTGTCGCGCCTGTTCGGGGTCGTCGCGGCGGGACTCATCCTGCTGTCGGTGTTCGTCGTGTGCCAGATGGTGTTCGTGCGCGCGGTGCTGGGCCACTCGTCCATCTGGCAGACCGAGTTCGTGACCTTCTCGCTCGTCGCCGCCACGTTCCTCGGCGCGCCCTACATCCTGCTCACGCACGGCCACGTCAACGTCGACGTGGTGCCGCTCATGGTGAGCCCGCAGGCGCGGCGCCGCTTGTCGATCGCCGGCCACCTCGTCTCGCTCGCGTTCTGCACGTGCTTTCTTTACGCCGCGCTGCCGTGGTGGCACGAGACCTGGGTGACCGGGCAGACCACGCCGTCGATGTGGCGCGCGCGCTTGTGGATCCCATACCTGTCGATCCCCGTCGGCCTGGCGCTGCTGTGCCTGCAACTGATTGCGCGCATCCACCTCGTGCTGACGCGGCGCGAGCTTGCGTTCGGGATCGCCAAGCCGGAGGCGCCGTGACGCCGCTCACGATCGGCCTGCTGATCTTCGTCGTGACCACGGCGGTGCTCGCGACGGGCCTGCCGATCGCCTTCGGCCTCGGCGCCGTCGCGCTCGGCTTCATGCTGGTGTTCGACGGCTGGAGCAGCGTGCATTTCGTGCCCGAGACGGTGTTCGCGGGCCTCAACGACTTCACGCTCGTGTCGCTGCCGATGTTCGTGATCATGGGCGCAGCCGTTGCATCGTCGCGCGCCGGCAGTGACCTGTACGAGGCGCTCGCGCGCTGGCTGCACCGCGTCCCGGGCTCGCTGGTCATCGCGAACATCGGCGCGTGCGCCTTGTTTTCGGCGCTCACCGGCTCGTCTCCGGCCACCTGTGCGGCCATCGGAAAGATGGGCATTCCGGAGATGCGCCGCCGCGGCTACGACGCCGACCTCGCCACCGGCGCGATTGCCGCCGGCGGCACGCTGGGCATCCTGATCCCGCCCAGCATCACGATGATCCTCTACGGCATCGCGTCGGAGACATCGATCGGCCGGCTCTTCATCGCGGGGATCATCCCCGGGCTGCTGCTCACGGCGCTGTTCATCGCCTGGGCGTTCCTGCTCAGCTGGAAGCGCGGGACGCGCGTCGTCGACCGGGATCTTCGCTACACGCTGCGGCAGAAGCTCGAGCTGATGCCGCGGCTGCTGCCACTCATCGCGGTCATCGTGGGCGTCGTGTATGCGCTGTACGGCGGCATTGCCACGCCGTCGGAGGCGGCCGGCGTGGGCGCCGCGCTTTGCCTCGCGATGGTCGTCGTGATCTACCGGCTGTGGAATGCGCGCTCGCTGTGGGCCATCCTGCGCGACGGTCTGCGCGAGTCCGGCATGCTGATGATGATCATCGGCACGTCGATCCTCTTCGGCTACATGATGTCGTCGCTTCAGGTCACGCAATCCGTCGCCCAGGCGATCGGCGCCATGCACGCCGACAAGTGGGTGATCATGCTGCTCATCAACGTGCTGCTGCTGGTGGCCGGCTGCTTCCTTCCGCCGGCGGCCATCATCCTGATGACCACGCCGATCCTGATGCCGATCATCACTGCCGCCGGGTTCGACCCCATCTGGTTCGGCGTGGTGCTCACGATCAACATGGAGCTCGGCCTCATCACGCCGCCGGTGGGGCTGAACCTGTTCGTCATCAACGGCATCACGCCCGACGTCAGCCTGTTCACCATCCTGAAAGGGGCGTTTCCCTTCATGCTGTGCATGGTGCTCGCGATCTTGATCCTGTGCGTGTTCCCGCAGCTCGCGACATGGCTGCCGGCGAAGATGATGGGTTAGGGCGGGCCGCGGGCCTCGGTGCCCGGCGCTCGGTGCGGCTCACGCGCGTCGCGCCGGTGCTCGTGCTGGGTCGGGCCTTGCCGGATCGAAGTCTCCAGGGCGGCTTTTCATTCAAAGCCATCCGGCACAGCCCGGCGCCCCGCAACGGCACACGAGCTTGCCCTCGTGATGAGTTTCGCCGTAGTTGACGGTGATTTCCTCGCCGGCCGCGATACGGCGCAACGCGTAGAACTCGACCCGGCCCTGGTTGATGCGCAGGCACGCGTTGGGTGCGCATGAATGATTGGTGTAGCGCATGGGGTCGGACGATTTCGAGAAGTCGATCGCACGGCGGCTCGACACTTCAACGATCATGATGCGTTCATGACGCGTCGCCCGAATGCGCGCGTCGTCCACGCTCAGTGACTCACCGCGAATCTCGCCGATCTTGCGATGCGCCGCAACTGGTTCAGCGGCGAAAACGCCGTGACCGTCGATGACGCTCGCTCGGACGCTGACTTCGTACTTCTGATAGGAAGGTCGCATGGAACGTGACGCGGGCGCTCCCACCAGTGGTGTGGAGCGCCCGCGGGTCTGGCTACAGAACCAACTACGTCACGTAGGGCTCCGCCCCGGACCGAGAGATTGAAGACAGGGCTCCGCCCCGGACCGAGAGATTGAAGACATATCACCCCCTTTCGTAGTTGCCGCGAGGGGTCCAGGGTACTACCTTCGCCCCCGAAGCCGGTCAATTCATCACCGATGTCGCGTAAGGGTTTGTGCAAGTCGAGCCGTGGCGTTTCTTGTACGGCCCGACGAGGCTGATCGATCACGCGCCCTGGGGAAGCGCGACCTACGGCCTTGGCATCATTTGCGTCGCCCTCGACGTTTCGCATCGCTCAGTGAGCCTACCGGTACCTGACATTCAAAGTGAGTGGCATGAGAACCGCCATTCGCGATCGACATGGACGGCCATCAGTTGCCGGTCACCAGTGACAGCGATGCGGCCGCCGAAAGAGGAGGCGCAGATCGCTCGAAGACCTACTTTTTTAGCGTCGGAAAAAGTAGCCAATGTTGGCCATGAAAACCCGTCTTCATGGCAGCCCCTTGTGGAGCGGCGAACTCGCTTGGCAAAATGCCTCGCCCTGTTCATCTCCATCCGCTTTACTACCATCACCAGGAGCCGAATCGATGCCGTTTGCTCGGTCCCGTTCGCCTCTGTCAGTCCAAGTCGCAGGCGTGCTGATGTGCTTTTCCGCTTGGGCTCAGGCGCAGACCACTGGGGAGCCACAAACGCTTGAGACGGTCGTCGTCACCGGCGTGCGCGCCAGCCTCGGCAAGGCAGTAGACGTCAAGCGCGGCGCGGAATCGGTGACTGAATCGGTCGTTGCCGAGGATCTCGCCGCCTTTCCGGACCAAAACATCGGCATGGCGTTGCAGCGCCTGACCGGTGTCTCCACCACCCGCGGCAGCGGCGGCAAGTCAGAAGGCGGCGGCGTGCGAGTGCGCGGCCTTTCTACCGCGTTCACGCAGTCGACCATCAATGGCGTCACCCTGGTTTCCCCGGAACAGGGCCGGGAGGCGGATTTCAGCCTGTTCCCGCCCGACCAAACCGAAGGCGGCCTGTCGGGCACAGTCAACCTGTTCACGTTGCGCCCGCTCGACATCACCGGTTTCCGGGCCGTGGCATCGGTCAAGGGCAATGGCGCAAAGGACCGCGGCGCGATCGACCCCGAGCTGCACCTGCTCATCAGCAATTCCAACAGCAACAAGACTTTCGGTGTGCTGTTGGCCGTGTCGTCGTCCAAGTACTTCCAGCGTTCCGACCTGAGCCAGGGCTTCGGCTTCATTTCCACCCCGCTCGACACCGACAGAAACGGCACCAAGGAGACCACGGCGCTGGTGCCACAGCTGCCGCGAAACGGCGTACAAACATTCCAGCGCGATCGGAAAGCGCTGGTGGCAGCCGTTCAACTGCGCCCCGCCGACAACATCCGCCTGTCGGCAGAGGCCATGAAAGCCAGGGTCCACGAAGACCGCTTTCGCTACACGATCGACGGCTTCCCACTGCTCAACGGCGCGGCGAACGTGCCGACACCTACTTCGGTGACCATCGAAAATGGCGTGGCGATTCGCGCCACCATACCGGGCGTGGACCAGCG
>VBCQ01000477.1 GCA_005882155.1 Betaproteobacteria bacterium | reverse complement strand
GCGATCCGCAGCCAGAACGCGCAGGTCTCGTCGGGCACGATCGGCGAGTTGCCGAACGTCGCCGGGCAGGCGATCTTCGCGACCGTCGTCGTCAACGGCCAGCTGAGCAACGTCGACCAGTTCGGGGCCATCGTGCTGCGCGCGAACCCCGACGGCTCGGCGGTGCGGCTGCGCGACGTCGCGCGAATCGAGCTCGGCGCGCAGAACTACGCGACCTCGGCGCGGCTGAACGGCAAGCCGTCAACCGGCATCGGCGTGCAGCTTTCGCCGAGCGGCAACGCACTCGCTGCCGCGACCGCGATCCGCGCCCGGATGGACGAGCTCGCGCGCTACTTTCCGCAGGGCGTGAAGTACAGCATCCCGTACGACAGCTCGCGCTTCGTTCGGATCTCGATCCGCCAGGTCGTCGAGACGCTGCTCGAAGCGGTCGCGCTCGTCTTCCTCGTGATGTACCTGTTCCTGCAGAACTGGCGCTACACGGTGATCCCGACGATCGTCGTTCCGATCGCGCTGCTCGGCACCTTCGGCGTGCTGCTCGCGCTCGGCTTTTCGATCAACGTGCTGACGATGTTCGGCATGGTGCTCGTGATCGGCATCGTCGTCGACGACGCGATCGTCGTGGTCGAGAACGTCGAGCGCATCATGAGCGAAGAGGGCTTGCCGCCGCGCGCTGCGACGCGCAAGGCGATGGGCCAGATCCAGGGCGCGATCGTCGGCGTGACGGTCGTGTTGGTCTCGGTGTTCGTGCCGCTCGCGTTTTTCAGCGGCTCGATCGGCAACATCTATCGCCAGTTCTCGACCGTGATGCTGTCGTCGATCTCACTGTCGGCGTTCATGGCGCTGTCGCTGACGCCTGCGCTGTGCGCAACGCTGCTCAAGCCGGTCGAGGCCGGCCACCATCACGAGAAGACCGGCTTCTACGGCTGGTTCAACCGCGGCTTCTCGCGCACCGCCAAGCGCTATGAAGGGCTCGTCGCGCGGATCCTCAAGCGGGCGCTGCGCTCGTTGATCGTCTACGCGGCGGTGATCGGCGCAGTAGTGCTGTTCTTCAACCGGCTGCCGGGTTCGTTCCTGCCGGCCGAAGACCAGGGCTACATGATCGTCAACGTGCAGTTGCCGCCGGGTGCGACGCGCAACCGCACCGTCGAGGTGATGCAGCAGGTCGAAGCCTTCATCCTCAAGCAGCCCGAGGTCGAGAGCATGGTCAGCGTGCTCGGCTTCAGCTTCTCGGGCCAGGGCCAGAACGCCGGCCTCGCGTTCGTCACGCTGAAGGACTGGGCCGACCGCAAAGGCACCGAGCATGCGGCGCAGTCGGTCGCGGGGCGCGCGTTCGGTGCGCTGTCGCGGGTGCGCGATGCGTTCATCTTTCCGTTGAGCCCGCCGCCGATCCCCGAGCTCGGCACCGCGTCGGGCTTCAACTTCCGGCTCCAGGACCGCGGCGGCAACGGCCATGCTGCGCTCGTCGCGGCGCGCAATCAACTGCTCGGTCTCGCCGCGCAAAGCAAGGTCATCACCGGCGTTCGCCCCGACGGTCTCGAAGACGCGTCGCAGCTCCAGCTCGAGATCGACCGCGACAAGGCGAGTGCGCTCGGCGTCAGCTTCGATGCGATCAACGCCGCGATCTCGACCGCACTCGGCTCGGTCTACGTCAACGACTTTCCGAACGCTGGCCGGTTGCAGCGCGTGATCGTGCAGGCCGATGCGCCGTCGCGCATGCAGAGCGACGACCTGCTGCGCCTGAACGCAATCAACAGCCGCGGCCAGCCGGTGCCGCTCGCGGCATTCGCGACGACGCGCTGGATCACGGGCCCGATGCAGACGATCCGCTACAACGGCTACCCGACGATGCGCATCGGCGGCGACGCCGCACCCGGTCGCAGCACCGGCGAAGCGATGGACGAGATGGAGCGGCTCGCGGCGCAGCTTCCAGCGGGTTTCGCCTACGAATGGACCGGCCAGTCGCGCGAAGAAAAGCTCTCCGGCAGCACCGCCTTCATCCTGCTCGGCTTCTCGCTGCTCGCGGTGTTCCTCTGCCTCGCCGCGTTGTACGAGAGCTGGTCGATCCCGCTCTCGGTCATCCTCGTCGTGCCGCTCGGCGTGCTCGGCGTCGTGCTTGCGGCGAGCATGCGCGGGCTGTCGAACGACATCTATTTCAAGGTCGGCCTGATCACGGTGATCGGGCTGTCGGCGAAGAACGCGGTGCTGATCATCGAGTTCGCGAAGGACCTGCATGCGCAGGGCAAGAGCACCGTCGAGGCGGTGCTCGAAGCAGCGCACCTGCGCTTCCGGCCGATTCTGATGACGTCGATGGCGTTCATCCTCGGCGTCTTGCCGCTCGCCGTGTCGAGCGGCGCAGGGTCGGCCAGCCAGCGCGCGATCGGCACCGGCGTGATGGGCGGCATGGCCAGCGCAACGCTGCTCGCG
This sequence comes from Betaproteobacteria bacterium, assembly GCA_005882155.1. Lineage (GTDB taxonomy): Bacteria > Pseudomonadota > Gammaproteobacteria > Burkholderiales > Burkholderiaceae_C > Albitalea. Next base: position 6,821 of record VBCQ01000477.1, on the reverse strand, counting down.
GTCTTCTTCGTGCCGGTGTTCTTCGTCGTCGTGCGGCGCTTCTTCAAGGGCAGCGAACGCCAGCGCAAGATGTACACGCACGAGCTCGACTCGCCGCCGGCTGCGAGCGATGCCGCGACGAAGGGGGCGCATGAGTAAGCGCCGAACGCCGATCGTTGCAGCGTCGGCGACGATCACATTGCTTGCCGGCTGCATCTCGCTCGCACCCAGCTACCAGCGACCGGCCGCGCCGGTGGCAGCCTCGTTCCCGTCAGCAGCGAGTGCACCTCTCGCCGACCCGGCAGCGGCCGACATCGAGTGGCAGCGCTATTTCACCGAGCCGCGGCTGCAACGGCTGATTGCGATCGCACTCGCCGACAACCGCGATCTGCGCATCGCCGTGCTCAACATCGAGCAGGCGCGCGCTCTCTACCAAGTGCGCCGCGCCGACGAGCTGCCGACCATCGGCGTCGGCGCGGCCGGCTCACGCGCCCCGGGCACGAACGGCCGCATCGCGAACACCTACAGCGTCGGCTTCGCCGTCACCGGTTACGAGCTCGACTTGTTCGGCCGCATTCGCAACCTCAGCGAGGCGGCGCTGGCGCAGTACGTTGCGAGCGAGGAAGCGCGCAAGACCGCGCAAATCAGTCTCGTCGCCGCGGTCGCGACCACGCACCTGAGCCTGCTCGCCGACGACGCGCTGCTCGCGGTGACGCGGCAGACGCTGGCGACGCGCGAAGAATCGTTCAAGCTCACGCGCCTCAAGTTCGACAACGGCGCCGCATCGGAGCTCGACCTGCGACTTGCCGAGTCGCTGCTCGAGGCCGCAAAGGTCGCGTTGGCGCAGCAGACGCGGCAACGTGCGGTCGACGAGGACGCGCTCACGCTGCTGCTCGGCCAGCCGCTGCCCGCCGATCTGCCACCGCAACGCGACCTGCTCGTCGACGCCGGGCTTCCCGAGCTGCCGGCCGGCGTGCCGTCAGAAGTGCTGACGCGCCGGCCCGACGTGCGCCAAGCCGAGCAGCAGCTGATCGCCGCGCACGCCAACATCGGTGCGGCACGCGCAGCGTTCTTTCCGCGCGTGACCCTGACCGGAACCGCCGGCACCGCGAGCAGCGAGCTGTCGGGCCTGTTCAAAAGCGGGTCGTTCGCCTGGACCTTCGCGCCGCAAGCGCTGCTGACGGTGTTCGACGCCGGCCGCAACCAGGCCAACCTCGATGTCGCCCGAGTCAACCGGGACATTGCGCTGGCGCAGTACGAGCGCGCGATCCAGACCGCGTTTCGCGAAGTGGCCGACTCGCTCGCCGGCCGCGCCACATTGGGCGAGCAGCTGCGGGCCCAGCTCGCACAAGCGCACGCCGAAGAAGTGCGCGTGCGCCTGACCGAGCTGCGCTACCGCAACGGCGCGTCGAGCAGCCTCGAAGTGCTCGATGCGCAGCGCACGCTGTTCGCGGCACAGCAAGCGGTGATCCAGCTGCAGGCGCAGCAGCTGCAGAACCTCGTCACGCTGTACAAGGTCTTGGGCGGAGGCTGGAAGGATTGACCCCCTCTCCCCTGGGACAGGGCTGGGGGGCGAAGTGGGGCTTTCGAGCCGCACGTACGAGCCGCCCCCTTGGCAACGCGTGCGAGTGAGCCGCAGCTTCGTGATGTTTGCAACGCTCGTGTCGTGTCTACACTGCGCGCATGAGGAAGACGCTCGCCACCACCGACGGCATCGAACTGCATCTTCGGCATTGGCCTTTCGCCACCCGCTCGCGCGGCACGGTATTGATCGTGCACGGCCTCGGCGAGCATGTCGCGCGCTACGGCCATGTGGCGGCGCACCTGAACGACTGGGGCTGGAACGTCGTCGGCTATGACCAGCGCGGCCATGGCCACAGCGGCGGTGCGAAGGGGGCGCTGAATGCGTCGGACGATCTGCTTCGCGATCTGGCTCAGGTCATCGATGCAACGCGCGCCGAGCACGATGGCACGCTGGTGCTGCTCGGTCACAGCATGGGCGGACTGATCGCAGCGCGCTTCGTCGCCGAAGGCCTTGCCGCCGCGCCGGCGGCGTGGCACCGCCCGGTCGACGCGCTGGTCCTCAGCTCGCCGGCGCTCGACCCGGGGATGAACGCGATGCAGCGCTTGCTGCTGTCAGTGCTCGCCCCGCTGGTGCCGAGCCTCGCCGTCAACAACGGCTTGAAGACGAGTTGGATTTCGCGCGACTCGAGCGTCGTCAAGGCCTACGAAAACGACCCGCTGGTCCACGAGCGCGTGACGCCGCGTCTGGTGCGATTCATCGTCGACAGCGGCGAGCTGGCGTGCCGGAACGCAGCGCGCTGGACGACGCCGACCTTGCTGATGTACGCCGGCAGCGACCGCTGCGTCTCGCCGGCCGGCAGCGCGCGCTTCGCTGCCGCCGCGCCGAAGGAGATCGTCAACGTGCGCGAGTTCGCGCCGCTGTATCACGAGATCTTCAACGAGCCCGAGCAGGCCGAAGTGTTCGCCGCACTCGGCGCCTGGCTCGCCGGCCGCGGTCATTGAAGCGGTCAGCGCGCCTGCGCCAGCATCGCCTCCGACATCTGCCACAGCCGCAGTGCGCCGTCGCGGTCCATGATGTGCGGCGAATAGCCGAACGCGCGCTGGGTCGGCTCGGCCGGCACGCTTTGCGCGCAGTCTTCGAGGTACAGCCCGCCGTGGCCCTGCAGCTCGGCGGCAGTCGCGGCCCAGACGCTGGTCGCGGCACCTTGCGCCGGCGTCTTGAAGAGATCGAGCGGTGTGTCGTCGGGCTTGAGCCAGCCGAGCGCACGCATCTCTTCGATCGGCAGGAATTTCTGCAGCCCGGTCATGATGCCGCCGGGGTGCACCGCGTTGGCGGTGATGCCGTCGTCGCCGTGGCGCAGATGCAAGCCGAGCGACATCAGCGCATTCGCGCTCTTCGCCTGCCCGTAAGCCTTCCACTTGTCGTACTCGCGATGCTCGAAATGGATGTCGTCGAACTCGACGCCGCTGATCTTGTGGCCACTCGAGCTGAGCGTGACGACGCGCGATGGCGCGCCTTTCAGCAAGGCCGGCATCAGCGCCGTCGTGAGCGCGAAGTGGCCGAGATGGTTGGTCGCGAACTGCGCCTCCCAGCCTTGCGCGGTGCGCGTCAGCGGACAGGCCATGATCGCCGCGTTGTTGACGAGGATGTGCAGCGGCGCGTCGTACCAGGCATCGGCGAAGCGCTGCACCGACGCGAGATCGGCGAGGTCGAGCGCAGCCACGCGAACCTTCGGATTGCCGGTCTCGTCGCGCAGCCGGCGCGCCGCCGCATCGCCCTGCTCGCGGTTGCGTACCGCGAGCGTCAAGTCGATGCCGGTGGCGGCCAATGCGCGCGAGGTCTCCAGCCCGAGCCCCGATGCGCCACCGGTGACGATCGCGTGCGAGCCGCGCAAGTCGAGGCCGCGAACGACATCGAGCGCGGTGCTGCGATTGTTGAACTTCGACGTGATGCGTCCGGTCATGGCGGCCTCCTTCGATGCGAATGGGCCGACCAGCATAAGGCTTGACGCGAAGTTCTACACTTCGCGTTCCCCACGAAGGAGCCGCCATGAACGCACGCGACCCGCTGCTGCCGGTGCAACCCGATGAAGCCAGCGCGCTGGCGAAATACGCCGAGCGCACCTGGGACGAGGAGATCGTCCCTGCCCTCACCGACTACATCGCCGTTCCGGCCAAGAGTCCGATGTTCGATGCCGACTGGCAAAAGAACGGCTACATCGAGCGCGTCGTGCGCGATGCCGCCGCGTGGGTCGAGCGCAAGAAGATCGCTGGGCTCAGGCTCGAAGTCATCCGCCTCGAGGGCCGCACGCCGGTGATCTTCTTCGAAGTGCCGGCGACGAAGAGCGGCAGCACCGATACGATCTGCCTTTACGGCCACCTCGACAAGCAGCCCGAGTTCAACGGCTGGCGCAGCGACCTCGGCCCATGGACGCCGAAGTATGAGAATGGCCTGCTCTACGGGCGCGGCGGCGCCGACGACGGCTATGCGATCTACGCGGCGATCACCGCAATCATGGCGCTCGACCAGCAAGGGATCGCTCGGCCGCGCTGCGTCGGCGTGATCGAAAGCTGCGAGGAAAGCGGCTCGTTCGATCTGCCGGCGTACATCGACCTGCTGCGTCCGCGCCTGGGCAACGTCGCGCTCGTGGTGTGTCTGGACAGCGGCGCCGGCAATTACGACCAGCTGTGGCTCACGACGAGCTTGCGCGGCAACGTGACCGGCACGCTGCGGGTCGAGATCCTCACCGAAGGCGTTCACTCGGGCGACGCGAGCGGGCTCGTGCCGTCGAGCTTTCGCATCCTGCGCCAGGTGCTCGATCGGCTCGAGGATTCGAAGACCGGTCGCCTGCTGCCCGAGAGCTTTCATTGCGCCGTCCCCGCCGAGCGCATCGAGCAGGCGCGCGCCACCGCCAAGATCCTCGGCGACGAGGTGTGGAAGCGCTTCCCGTGGGCCTGCGGCGCCGACGGCGGACCGACCTTGCCGACGACCACCGACCCGGTCGAGGCGCTGATCAACCGCACCTGGCGGCCGACGCTGAGCGTGACCGGCGCCGACGGCTTCCCCGAGCTGCGCAATGCCGGCAACGTGCTGCGCCCGCACACCGCGTTCAAGCTGAGCCTGCGGCTGCCGCCGCTGGTCGACGGCAACGAGGCGGCGACGAAACTGAAAGCGCTGCTCGAAGACAACGCGCCGTACAACGCGAAGGTGACTTTCGCCGCCGATGGCCGCGTCGGCGCCCAAGGCGCGACGGGCTGGAACGCGCCGGCGCTTGCGTCGTGGCTCGACGATGCGCTGAATGCGGCGTCGCGCGCGCACTACGGCGCGCCTTGCGGCTACATCGGGCAGGGCGGAACGATTCCGCTGATGAGCATGCTGCAGCAGGGCTACCCCGCGGCGCAGATGATGGTCTGCGGCGTGCTGGGGCCAAAGAGCAATGCGCATGGCCCGAACGAGTTCCTGCATGTGCCGTATGGCAAGCGGCTGACCGCCGCCGTCGCGCAGGTGATGGCCGCCTGCCCTTGAGCTCGGGCGGCGTTTCGCCCACTCGATAACGCGGGGCGGACGCAAGTTTTTCACGCGCAGGCCAGCGCGCGATGTCGCCGCGCTGCGAGTTCGCCGCACACTGGGCGATGCCCGCACCGCAGAAGCCGAAGCCTGGATCGAAAACGAAAGCGCGCACCGCGACGAGTGCCGCGAGCGTTGCACGCCCGCTCGTCACCATCGCCGTCATCGGCGCGGTGATCGGCGTGCTGGTCGTTGTCGCGGCGGGCGTGTCGTCGGTCGTCAACCCGCGCTCGATGTTCTCCGGCTCGCAGAGCAAGCCGCAATGGGTCACGCCGGGCGAGGTGCGGGCGACGACGCGCGACGGCACGCTCGTGCGGCTGCGGGTGGCGCTCGACGCGCCCGATTCGTCGACCCGATCGGCGCTCGAAAGCCGGCTGCAGCAGGTCGGACTGCTGCTCGAAGTCAGCGTCGCGGCGCTGAGCCGCAGCGATCTCGCCGGTGCCGAGGGCCTGGCGCGGCTCGCTCACGAAATGCTGCAGCGGCTCAACGCCTATCTCGCATCGGAAGGCGTCGCGCCGCTCAAGTCGGTGGCGATCCAGGACCTCTGGTACACGACGCGCTGAGCATCGATCGCGCGAGTGCTTCGGCGACCTCGATGCCGTCGACGCCGGCCGACATGATCCCGCCTGCATAGCCCGCGCCCTCGCCGGCCGGGTACAGGCCCTTGACATTGAGGCTTTGCCAGTCGCGACCGCGCGTGATGCGCAGCGGCGACGAGGTGCGCGTCTCGACACCGGTCAGCACCGCGTCGTTCATCGCAAAGCCGGCAATCTGCCGCTCGAACGCGGGCAGCGCTTCGCGGATCGCATCGATCGCGTAACTGGGCAGGCTGCTCGCGAGGTCGGTCAACTGCACCCCCGGCTTGTATGACGGCAGCACGCTGCCGAACGCGGTCGAGCGTTGCGCTCTGATGAAGTCGCCGACGAGTTGGGCCGGCGCTTCGTAAGCGCCGCCGCCGAGCTCGAAAGCGCGCGACTCCCAATGGCGCTGAAAGGCGATGCCGTCGAGCGGACTCACTGGCCCGCTCGCATCGCGGTCGAGCGCATAGTCCTGCGGCGTGATGCCGACGACGATGCCGGCATTCGCGTTGCGCTCGTTGCGCGAATACTGGCTCATGCCGTTGGTGACGACGCGATTCGGCTCCGACGTCGCCGCGACCACGGTGCCGCCCGGACACATGCAAAAGCTGTAGACCGAGCGGCCGTTGCGCGCATGGTGGACGAGCTTGTAATCGGCCGCGCCGAGCAGGGGATGACCAGCGTTCGGCCCGAAGCGCGCGCGGTCGACGAGGCTTTGCGGATGCTCGATGCGAAAGCCGACCGAGAACGGTTTCGCCTCCATGAACACGCCGCGCCGGCGCAGCATCTCGAAGCTGTCGCGTGCGCTGTGGCCGAGCGCGAGCACGACATGATCGGCATCAAGCTGCTCGCCTGATGCCAGGGTCACGCCGCGAAGGTGGCCGTCTTCGATCAGCACATCGGTCACACGCTGCTCGAAGCGGATCTCGCCGCCCAGCGATTCGATGTCGGCGCGCATCTTCTCGACCATGCCGACGAGGCGGAACGTTCCGATGTGAGGCTTGCTGACGAAGAGGATCTCGTCCGGCGCGCCGGCCTTGACGAACTCGGCGAGCACCTTGCGCGTGAGATGCCGCGGGTCGCTGATCTGGCTCCACAGCTTGCCGTCGGAAAAGGTGCCGGCACCACCCTCGCCGAATTGCACGTTCGACTCGGGGTTCAGCACGCCGCGG
>VBCQ01000476.1 GCA_005882155.1 Betaproteobacteria bacterium | reverse complement strand
ATCGCGGCGCCCTCGGCGAGCGCATCGGCGAATGCAATGCTGCCGACCAGCCGCGCATCGATCGGCGGTGCAGGAAGGTCGGCATCGCTGCAATCGCCCGGGGTCACGGTGATCACCGTCTTGACGCCGGTTCGCGCGATGACTTCGGCCAGCGCTGGCGTCGACCCGCTGAAGATCACGATGATCTTGCTCTGCGAGTCATTCAGCTGATGCTCGAGCTCGCGCGGCGTGTACATCGGGTTCACGTTGACCTGCACCGCACCGGCGCGAGCGATGCCGAGAAACGCAATCGGGAACGCGAGCAGGTTCGGCGACATCACCGCGATGTGGTCCCCCTTGACGACACCGAGCCGGTTCTGCAGCCATGCCGCGAATGCTCCCGAGAGACGATCGACGTCGGCATAGGTCAACGTCTGGCCGAAGGCGCGAAAGGCCGGCTTGTCGGCGAACGCCGTCATCGCTTGCTCGAGCATCCGCACGACCGACGCGTAGGCGTTCGGGTCGATCGATTCGGGGATGCGGTTGTCGCGATAGGTCGCGAGCCACGGGCGTGAATTCATCGCGTTGTCTTCCTTTGCGTGTTCGAGGGGGCGGGATGTCCTGAGAGACTCGATTCGGTGCTTATGCTAAAAATTCCGGCATCCCGCGTCTCAGCTTTGAAGGGCCAACCGTTTGGCTTTGGCGTTGCGGGTTAACCCCGGGTTCGGTGAGCTGCGCGCAGCGCGGCCAGGAGAGGCGTTGAGCGAGCGCACCACCTCAGCGGCATGGGTCAAAGGAGTGGCGGACGCCTTGAGCGGAGCCGGCCTGGACGCGCGCGCGCTGTGTGCCGAGGCCGGCATCGACATCGATGCGCTGGGGACCTCCGAGCTTCGCTGCGCGAGCGAAAAGTTGAGTCTGCTGTGGCAACTCGCCGCCGCGCGGGCCAACGACCCGGCGATCGCGCTCGCGATACCGCAGGCCTCGCAGCCGCAGAACTTCGAAGTCGTCGGCTACGCGATGATGTCGAGCGACAACCTGCAAGCGGCACTCGAGCGACTGGTTCGCTATTTGCGCGTGATCAGCGACGCCGCAGCGATCGAGCTCACTGAGCGCGGCAGCGATTGCCGGCTCGACCTCGAGCTGTTCGGCGGGCGGCTACCGGTGCCCGGTCAGCGTTACGAGTACGACCTGCTGGCCTTGCTGAACTTCTGCCGCTGGCTGATGTCGCGCGAGCTGACGCCGCTCGCCGTCACGTTCACGCACGCCGCGCCGGTCGACGTCCAGCGCTATGTCGCGGCGTTCAAATGCCCGGTGTACTTCGGCGCGCCCCACAACGGCCTGCTGTTCGCGCACGCCGACCTCGCGCAGCCGCTGCCGACCGCCAACACGATGCTCGCCGAACTGCACGACCGATTCGCCGGCGAGCACATCGAGCGGCTGGACACCGCGCGCACGAGCTTCAAAAGCCGCGAGCTGATCATCTGTCGGCTGCCCGACGGCGAGCCCAAGCGCGAGGCGATCGCCAAAGCCTTGTGCATGAGCGAGCGCACCTTCCAGCGCCGGCTTGTCGAGGAAGGCACATCGTTCCACCAACTGCTCGACAGCACCAGGCGCGAGCTCGCCGAACGCTATCTGCGCCAGCGCCACGTGTCGCTGACCGAGACCGCCTACCTGCTCGGGTTCAGCGATCAGGGCAACTTCACCCGCGCCTGCAAGCGCTGGTTCGCGCTGACGCCGGGGCAGTACCGCATGCGCAGCGATGCGCAGGGACATAGTGCGGTGCCAGGGACCACCCGTTCGCCCTGAGCCTGTCGAAGGGCCTAAGGCAACCCACGCAGTTCCCGCTCCTTCGGCCAGGTCACCTTGTAGTTGAGACCGATGCTGAACTTGCCTTTGGCCGGCAGGTTCGTCTCCCACGCGACGACGCCGCTTCGCTTGTCCCAATCGTTGATGCCCGGCTTCGGTTCGAAGCTCGCATCGACCTTGATCTGTTCGTCGGTGCCGACGGGGGTCGACTCCAGCACCAGCAGCCTCACACTCTGTGCATGGCGCGAGCTGATCGCATAGGTGCTGCTGAGCAGCCTCGTGTTGCGCGTCTCCAGAAAGCCGGACTTGCCGCTCGTTTGCTTCGGCGTCTCGATCTTCACTTGAACCAGATCGTCGCGCCCGAACGGCAGCCTGATTCGCTCCTGCGCTGAGGCGTTCCACGCCACCGAGCCGACGACGCTGCCGTCGCGCACGAGTTGCATCGGCCCCGCTGGCCACGCGCCGTCAGGGCGCTCGGCTTCGGCGACCCAATACGCTGCGGTCTCGATGCGCGGCGCGACCTGCACCGCCAACTGCGCCGGCAACTTCTGATGGGCGAGCGACACTGTCACTTTGCGGCCGTCGGCGGGCAGGCTGATGCTGCCGGCCAATTCATAGACGGTGTCGAACTCGTTGTGGGCCTCGGCGATTTCGAACAGCGGGGCGTTCTCGCGCTGACGCAGCGATTCGGACTTTTCTGCCAACGCGGCCGGCGCAGACGCTGGGAGATAGGACCGTTGATTGCTGTCCATCGCGCGCGGATCGATCAGACCGATGTTCCACGTACGCGGCTCGCCGCCCTGCGCGGCCTGCGTCGGTCGCCGTGTCGACAGCCTCAGCTTGACGTCGGTCCAGTCCTCGCCGCTGTTTTGCGCGATGACAGCCTCGCGCTCCAGATCGAGTGTCGCGGTCTTGGAGTCGAGAGCGGCGCGGTAGGTCGGACGCCAGCCCGCCTGCGTCACCAGGTATTCGATCCGCACTTGTCCGGCGCGCTCGGCCGACAGGTTGATCGTGACTTGTCGCGTGTCTTTGGACCCCGCTTGCAAGCGCTCCAGATCGCGCTGGAGCGCTTGCACCTGCTTGTCGAGCGC
>VBCQ01000110.1 GCA_005882155.1 Betaproteobacteria bacterium | reverse complement strand
TGCGGCAGCGCGTCGTGGACGGCAGCGGTCAGAACGGCGGTGGAGCTCACCGCCGAATTATCACGACCTCGTCTTGACCCGTGTGCCGTTGACCTTGCGCGCGGAGCGCTTGCTCGCCGCCGGCTCCTGGTGGCTCGCGATGAAGTCGCGCACCGCCGGGTAGACGTTCTCGCGCCAGCGCCGGCCGGAGAAGATGCCGTAGTGTCCGGCGCCTTCGACGTCGTAGCGGAACTGGCGCTCGCGCGGAACGCCGGTGCACAGCTCGTGCGCCGCATGCGTTTGGCCGGCGCCGGAAATGTCGTCGAGCTCGCCTTCGATGGTCAGCAGCGCCGGCGCCGTGATGTCTTGCGGGCGCACCAGCTGGCCGTCGACTTCCCAGGTGCCGTTGACCAGCGCGAAGTCCTGGAACACCACCTTGATCGTGTCGAGGTAGTACTCGGCCGGCATGTCGAGCACGGCGTTGTACTCGTCGTAGAAGCTGCGGTGCGCGTCGGCGCTGTCGTCGTCGCCGCGCACCAGGTCGAGGAAGTAGTCGTAGTGCGAGCTCAGGTGGCGGTCCGGATTCATCGCGACGAAGCCGGTGTGCTGCAGGAAGCCGGGGTAGACGCTGCGGCCGCTGCCCGGGTAATTCACCGGCACGCGATAGATCACGTTGCGCTCGAACCATTCGAGGCTCTTGTTCATCGCCAGGTTGTTCACCGCGGTCGGCGAGCGGCGCGCGTCGATCGGGCCGCCCATCATCGTCATCGTGCGCGGCATCATCTCGCCGCTGGTGGCCATCAGCGAGATCGCGGCAAGCACCGGCACGGTCGGCTGGCACACCGAGATCACGTTCACTTCGGGCCCGATGTGGCGGATGAACTCCTGCACGTAGGCGATGTAGTCGTCGAGATGGAACGGGCCCTCTTCGAGCGGCACCATGCGCGCATCGGTCCAGTCGGTGATGTAGACCTTGTGCTCGGTCAGCAGCGCCCTCACGGTCTCGCGCAGCAGCGTCGAGTGGTGGCCCGACAGCGGCGAGATGACCAGCACGGTGGGCTGGTCTTTCATGCGGCTGAGCATCGGCAGGTTGTCGCTGAAGCGCTTGAAGCGCAGCAGCCGGCAGAACGGCTTGGTGATCGCGACCTGCTCCTGCACCGCGACCTCGACGCCGCCGACATTGACCGAGCGGATGTCGAACTCGGGCTTTTCGTATTCCTTCGACAGCCGGTGCATCAGGTCCAGCCCAGCGGACACGCGGTGCGCCATCGGCGTGTGCGTGAACGGCGAGAGCGGGTGGCTGTACAGCTTCGAAGAGGCACTGGCGAACTCGGCGAATGGGCTCAGCAGCGCACGTTGCGTTTCATACAGCTGGTACAGCATTCAGGTTTCCTTCCGGCTATCGTTCCGCAGGCTGCGTACGCGGTAACCACTTGTGTTTGTGCGTCGCAGCATTCTAGGCAGTTGCCCCCATATTGGACCAGAGTTAGACGGTGGTGCCCCCAAAAAGAAGGCGAATTCCGTGCGCTCTGCGCATTGCGCTGTCACCTCGACGACAGTGACTCTGTCAAATCACCTTCGCGATCGCTGCGACGACCGCATCGATGTTCTGGCTGTTCAGTGCGGCGACGCAAATGCGTCCCGAATCGACGCCATAGATGCCGAATTCGCTGCGCAGCCGCTGCATCTGCTCTTTGCTGAGACCGGAGTAGCTGAACATTCCCTTTTGCTGGGTGATGAAGCTCATGTCCTGCTTGACGCCGGCGGCGTGCAGCTTTTCGAGCAGGGCGAGGCGCATCTGCTTGATGCGAACCCGCATCCCCGCAAGCTCTTCTTCCCACAGCTTGCGCAGGGCCGGCGTCGTCAGCACCGTCGCAACGACTTGCGCGCCGTGCGTCGGCGGGTTCGAGTAGTTCGTGCGGATCACGCGCTTGATCTGGCTCAGCACGCGGTCGGCCTCGTTCTTCGACTCGCAGACGACGCTCAGCGCGCCGACCCGCTCGCCGTAGAGCGAGAAGCTCTTCGAGAAGCTCGTGGCCACGAAGAAGTCGAGCCCGCTGTCGATGAAGCGGGCGATGACCGCGCCGTCTTCGGCAATGCCCTCGCCGAACCCCTGATAGGCCATGTCGAGGAAGGGCACCAGGCCGCGCGCCTTGACCGCGGTGATCAACTTCTGCCACTGGTCTGACGTGATGTCGTAGCCGGTCGGGTTGTGGCAGCAGGCGTGCAGCGCGACGATCGTGCCGGGCGCTGCGCGGTCGAGCGCCGCGAGCATCGCGTCGAAGTCGATGCCGCCCTTGGGCGCGTCGTAGTACGGGTAGTGCTCGACGACGAAGCCGGCGCCTTCGAAGAGGGCGCGATGGTTCTCCCAGCTCGGGTCGCTGATCAGCACCTTTGCGCCGGGATTCACCCGCTTGAGGAAATCGGCGCCGATCTTCAGCGCACCGGTGCCGCCGACCGCCTGCGCCGTGGCGATGCGTCCGGCCTTGACAGCCTCGCTGTCGGCTCCAAATACCAATGCCTGGACGGCCTTGTCGTATACCGCGATGCCGTCGATCGGCAGGTAGCCGCGGGGCTTCGGCGCTTCGACCATCTGCTTCTCGGCTTCGGCGACGCACTTGAGCAGCGGCAGCTTGCCGTTGTCGTCGTAGTACACGCCGACTCCGAGGTTCACCTTGGCCGGATTCGGGTCGGCGTTGAACTGTTCGTTCAGACCGAGGATCGGATCCCGTGGTGCCAATTCAACGGCGGCGAAGAGCGAAGCCATAACAGTCCTTGTCAGCAGTCTTTGTCAGTAGAGCGGGTGGTGGATTTGGGCTACGCTCATTAATTGCCCTGTTCTCACGCAGGGCGGGAAAACCCGAGGATTTTATCTGCCATGGCTGAAGTGCCCGACCTCGTCGCGATGAACGTGCCCCCGGATCTACCCAAAGTCGGCGAGTTCGTCACTTACCCCGGCTCGCCGTTCCAGCTGTTCCAGCCGTATCCGCCGGCCGGCGACCAGCCGACCGCGATCGAGAAACTGGTCGAAGGCCTCAACGACGGCCTGAGCTTTCAGACGCTGCTCGGCGTCACCGGCTCGGGCAAGACCTTCACGATGGCGAACGTGATCGCGCAGCTCGGCCGGCCGGCGATCGTCTTCGCGCCGAACAAGACCTTGGCGGCGCAGCTGTACAGCGAATTCCGCGAGTTCTTCCCGAAGAACGCGGTCGAGTACTTCGTCAGCTACTACGACTACTACCAGCCCGAGGCCTATGTACCGCAGCGCGACCTGTTCATCGAGAAGGACAGCTCGATCAACGAGCACATCGAACAGATGCGCCTGTCGGCGACCAAGAGCCTGCTGGAGCGGCGCGACGTGGTGATCGTCGCGACCGTCAGCGCCATCTACGGCATCGGCAACCCGAGCGACTACCACCGCATGGTGATGACGCTGCGCACTCGCGACAAGATCGGCCAGCGCGACGTGATCTCGCAGCTGATTCGCATGCAGTACCAGCGCAATGAGATGGACTTCTCGCGCGGCACGTTCCGCGTTCGCGGCGACGTGATCGACGTGTTCCCGGCCGAGCATTCCGAGCTCGCGATCCGCATCGAGCTGTTCGACGACGAGGTCGAATCGCTGCAGCTGTTCGACCCGCTGACCGGCCGCATCCGGCAAAAAATTCCGCGCTTCACGGTCTACCCGTCGAGCCACTACGTGACGCCGCGCGACCGCGTCGTTTCTGCGATCGACACGATCAAGGCAGAGCTGCGCGAGCGGCTCGATGAGCTGGTGAAGATGGGCAAGCTTGTCGAAGCGCAGCGGCTCGAGCAACGCACGCGCTTCGACCTCGAGATGCTGCAGGAGATCGGTCACTGCAAGGGCATCGAGAACTACACGCGCCACCTGTCGGGCGCAGCGCCGGGCGAGCCGCCGTCGACACTTGTGGATTACTTGCCGCGTGACGCGCTGATGTTCCTCGACGAAAGCCATGTGCTGATCGGCCAGCTCGGCGGCATGTACAACGGCGACCGCGCACGCAAGACGACGCTGGTCGAGTACGGATTCCGCTTGCCGTCGGCGCTCGACAACCGGCCGCTGAAGTTCGAAGAGTTCGAATCGAAAATGCGTCAGGTGATGTTCGTCTCCGCGACGCCGGCTGCTTACGAGCAGCAAACCACCGGGCAGATCGTCGAGCAGCTGGTGCGTCCGACCGGCCTCGTCGACCCATCGGTCGAAGTGCGGCCAGCGACGCGCCAGGTCGATGATGTGCTGCAGGAAATCCGCGAACGCGTCCAGATCCACGAGCGGGTGCTGATCACGACGCTGACCAAGCGCATGGCCGAGCAGCTCACCGACTACCTCGCCGACAACGGCGTCAAGGTGCGCTATCTGCACAGCGACATCGACACCGTCGAGCGGGTCGAGATCCTGCGCGATCTGCGGCTCGGAACCTTCGATGTGCTTGTCGGCATCAACCTGCTGCGCGAAGGGCTCGACATTCCAGAGGTGTCGCTGGTCGCGATTCTCGATGCCGACAAGGAAGGCTTCTTGCGTGCCGAGCGGTCGCTGATCCAGACCATCGGCCGTGCGGCCCGCAACATCAATGGCAAGGCGATCCTGTACGCCGACAAGATGACCGATTCGATGCGCCGCGCGATCGACGAGACCGAGCGCCGGCGTGCCAAGCAGGTCACGTTCAACGAAGCGATGGGCATCACGCCGCGCAGCATCAAGAAGCACATCAAGGAAATGATCGACGGCGTCTATTCCGAGAAGTCCGGCAAGGACGACTTGAAGAAGGCGCACGAGGTCGCCGAGATCGAGGCGATGTCGGAGAAGGACCTTGGCAAGCGCATCAAGCAGCTCGAGCGGCAGATGCTCGAGCATGCCCGCAACCTCGAGTTCGAGAAGGCGGCGCGAGTGCGTGACCAGCTCGCGCAGCTGCGCGAGCAGGCCTTCGGTGCGCCGGGCGTCGACAACGTCGTCGCCGTCGCCGAGCCTGCCTCTGCTGCGCCGCAGCATGGCCGCGGAACTTCCTAGGGCAAAGCCGACCGAATCAGTCGGGTTCGGCTATACTCGACTAAAGCACTCAGGTTAAAGCAAGGGTTATCCCGCAAACGAGTGCAGGGTCGGCAAGCAGGAGCCGCGAGTCGGGTTGCGTTTGTTGTGCCACCAAAAGCTTCAGGAGAATTTTCATGCGTCTGACCACCAAGGGACGTTTCGCCGTCACAGCCATGATCGACCTGGCATTGCGAGAGCATTCCGGGCCCGTCGCGCTGGCTGCCATCAGCGCTCGTCAACAAATTTCACTGTCGTACCTCGAGCAGCTGTTCGGCAAGCTGCGCCGCCATGAACTCGTCGAGAGCACACGCGGTCCCGGCGGCGGCTATTCGCTCGGCCGCAAATCGGAAGAGATCACCGTCGCCGACATCATCGTCGCCGTCGACGAGCCGATCGATGCCACTGGGTGCGGCGGCAAAGACAACTGCATGGGGGAAGACACCGGCCGCTGCATGACGCACGACCTGTGGGCCAGCTTGAACACGAAGATGATCGAATACCTCGATTCGATCTCGCTGAAGAAACTGGTCGACGAGCAGGTCGCGAAGGGTGTCTCGATCGAAGAGCACCCGATCAAGCGCGCGATCTCGACGCAGCCGGTGGTCAAGCCCATCAAGGTGACGGCGCCGAACTCGGTGTTCGCTCTCGGCAACGCGTTCTCGAAGTAATTGGCATGACCCTGCGGCGCTGTCATGGCGCCGCACTGATCAAACTCGACTCATGGACATGACACCCCATTTTCCGATCTACATCGACTACGCGGCGACGACGCCGGTGGATCAGCGTGTCGTCGACGCAATGATCCCCTGGTTGCGCGAGCACTTCGGCAACCCCGCATCACGCAGCCATGCGTGGGGCTGGGAAGCCGAAGCCGCAGTCGAGAAGGCGCGCGAGCAGGTGGCCGAGCTGATCAACGCCGATCCGCGCGAGATCGTCTGGACGTCGGGAGCCACCGAGTCGATCAATCTCGCGCTCAAAGGCGCGGCGCAGTTCTACAAGACGCGCGGCAAGCACCTCATCACGGTGAAGACTGAGCACAAAGCGGTGCTCGACACGATGCGCGAGCTCGAGCGCCAGGGCTTCGAGGTGACCTACCTCGACGTGCAGGAAGACGGTCTGATCGACCTCGAGGCGCTCAAGGCCGCGCTGCGGCCCGACACCATCCTCGTGTCGGTGATGTACGTCAACAACGAAATCGGCGTCATTCAAGACATCCCGGCGATCGGCACGATCTGCCGCGAGCGCGGCATCATTTTTCACGTCGATTCGGCGCAAGCCACCGGCAAGGTCGCGATCGACATCACGAAGCTCCCGGTGGACCTGATGAGCCTCGCGTCGCACAAGACCTACGGCCCGAAGGGCATCGGTGCCTTGTACGTGCGCCGCAAGCCGCGGGTTCGCATCGAAGCGCAGATGCACGGCGGTGGTCATGAGCGCGGCATGCGCTCAGGCACCTTGCCGACGCACCAGATCGTCGGCATGGGCGAGGCCTATCGCATCGCCCGCGAAGAGATGGGCGTCGAAAGCGAGCGCATCCGCATGCTGCAGCAGCGGCGGGCACCCAACCGAACGGCTGCCGGGGAACCTGAACATCAGCTTTGCCTACGTCGAGGGTGAGGCGCTGATGATGGGTATCAAGGACATCGCGGTCAGTTCCGGCTCGGCCTGCACGTCGGCCAGCCTGGAGCCGAGCTACGTGCTGCGCGCGCTCGGCCGCAGCGACGAGCTCGCGCACTCGTCGCTGCGCATGACGATCGGCCGCTTCACGACGGTCGAAGAGATCGACTACGTGGTCAGCACCTTGAAGGACCGCGTGGCCAAGCTGCGCGAGTTGTCTCCCCTGTGGGAGATGTACAAGGACGGCATCGACATCAGCACGATCCAATGGACCGCGCATTGAAGACCGCCCTATAAAGTTGTTGGAGAACTGATATGGCATACAGCGAAAAAGTTGTTGATCACTATGAACACCCGCGCAACGTCGGATCCTTCGAAAAGGGCGACGACACGGTGGGGACCGGCATGGTTGGTGCGCCGGCGTGCGGCGACGTGATGAAGCTGCAGATCAAGGTGAACCCGAGAACAGGCCTGATCGAAGACGCCAAGTTCAAGACCTACGGTTGCGGCTCGGCGATCGCATCGAGCTCGCTGGTGACCGAATGGGTCAAGGGCAGGTCGCTCGACGAAGCCTTGACGATCAAGAACACGCAGATCGCGCAAGAGCTCGCGCTGCCGCCGGTGAAGATCCATTGCTCGATCCTTGCCGAGGACGCGATCAAGGCTGCCGTGAACGACTACAAGGCGAAGAAGGCAAATTGACCCCATGGCCGTCACCCTGACCGAAGCTGCAGCCCGCCATGTCACGCGCTACATCAACAAGCGTGGCAAAGGCGTCGGCGTTCGCCTGGGCGTGAAGACCACGGGTTGCTCTGGGCTTGCCTACAAGCTCGAGTACGCCGATGACGTGGCGCCGGAAGACGTGGTCTTCGAAGGCCACGGCGTGAAGGTGCTCATCGATCCGAAGAGTCTTCCGTACCTCGACGGCACCGAGCTCGACTTCGTGCGCGAGGGCTTGAATGAAGGCTTCAAGTTCCACAACCCGCGCGAGAAAGACCGCTGCGGTTGCGGCGAGTCGTTCCGCGTGTAGCGCCTTCGACAAGATGGATGAGCGGGCGCGGCGTTGCCGCGCCCTTTCTTTTGACCGATGAAACTCGACAGCGACGACTTCGAACTCTTCGACCTGCCACGGCGATTCGAGCAAGACCGCGCCGTGCTCGACGCGCGCTGGCGCGCGCTGCAGGCCGAGGTGCACCCGGATCGGTTTGCTGCCGAAGGCGCTGCCGCCCGACGTGTCGCGATGCAGTGGGCGGTGCGCGTCAACGAGGCCTACGAGCGGCTGAAGAATCCATTGAAGCGCGCGGCCTATCTTTGCGAGCTGAATGGCGCCCCGATCGACGTACACAACAACACCTCGATGCCGCCGAGCTTCCTGATGCAGCAGATGGCGTGGCGCGAAGCGTCGGACGAGGCCGACTCGGTGGCCGAGATCACCTCACTCGCAGACGAGGTCGCCGCACAGCGCAGCGCCGCGCTCGACGCGCTGCGCGTCACGCTCGATGAGCGGCACGACTACGCCGCGGCGACCAAGCAGGTCAGAGCCCTCATGTTCATTGAGCGCTTTGCCGAGGACCTCGATGAGCGCCTCGCTGCGCTGGGACAATAAACAGATGGCATTGCTGCAAATCTCCGAGCCGGGCGGCGCACCCGACCCGCATCAGCGGCGCATCGCGGTGGGCATCGACCTCGGCACGACGCATTCGCTGGTCGCCGCGGTGCGCAACGGCGTTGCCGAATGCTTGCCCGACGAAGCGGGGCGCGTGATCCTGCCGTCGGCTGTGCGCTATCTCGAGCATGGCGGCCGCCAGATCGGCCACGAGGCGTTGGCCGACGCGGCACTCGACCCGCGCAACACCATCGTCTCGGTCAAGCGCTTCATGGGCCGCGGACTCGCCGACATCGCACATCGCGAGAAGCTGCCTTACGACTTCATCGATGCACCGGGCATGGTGCAGTTGCGCACCGTCGACGGCGTGAAGTCGCCGGTCGAGGTCTCGGCCGACATCCTTGCGAGCTTGCGGCAACGCGCCGAAGATACCTTCGACGACGATTTGTTTGGTGCCGTCATCACCGTGCCGGCGTACTTCGACGACGCGCAACGCCAGGCGACCAAGGACGCGGCGCAGCTCGCGCGATTGAACGTGCTGCGCCTGATCAACGAGCCGACCGCCGCGGCGATTGCCTACGGGCTGGAGAACGGATCGGAAGGCCTCTATGCGGTCTACGACCTCGGCGGCGGCACCTTCGATATCTCGCTGTTGCGACTGACGAAGGGCGTGTTCGAGGTCGTTGCCACGGGTGGCGATTCGGCATTGGGTGGCGACGACTTCGATCGAATGCTGGCCGACTGGGCCTTGACGCAAGCGGGCACGAGTGCCGACTCGCCGCAAGACAAGCGTGCCGTGCTGGTGGCAGCACGCGCCGCGAAAGAAAAGCTTTCGACCGCCGACCACGCGACGCTCGCATGTCCAATCGCCGGCGGCGAGCTGTCGGTTCGCGTGACGCGCGCCGTGTTCGAAGGCTTGACGCGAGCGTTGCTCGCGAGAACGATCACTGCGGTGCGCAAGGTGTTGCGCGACGCGAAGGCCGACAAGTCAGCGGTCAAGGGCGTCGTGATGGTCGGTGGGTCGACGCGCATGCCGATGGTGCAGGCGGCGGTCGGCGAGTTCTTCGGCCAGTCGCCGTTGACGAATCTGAATCCCGACGAGGTCGTCGCGTTGGGCGCGGCGATCCAGGCCAACGCGCTGGCCGGCAACGCCGGTGCCGATGAGTTGCTGCTGCTCGACGTGATTCCGCTGTCTCTCGGACTCGAGACGATGGGCGGATTGGTAGAGCGAATCATCCCGCGCAACAGCACGATCCCGACCGCGCGCGCGCAGGAGTTCACGACCTTCAAGGACGGTCAGACCGCGATGGCCGTGCACGTGGTGCAGGGCGAGCGAGAGCTCGTGAGCGATTGCCGCTCGTTGGCGCGCTTCGAGTTGCATGGGATCCCGCCAATGGTCGCCGGTGCGGCGCGGATTCGGGTCAGCTTCCAGGTCGACGCCGACGGGCTGCTCAGCGTGAGTGCACGCGAGGAAACGGCGGGCGTCGAAGCGGCCATCAGCGTCAAGCCGAGCTACGGGCTGTCTGACGACGAGGTGGCTCGCATGCTGAAGGAGAGCTTCAGCACGGCAGAGGCTGACATGCAAGCGCGCAGCTTGCGCGAGGCGCGGGTCGAAGCCGAGCGCATGCTGCTGGCCACCCGCGCTGCGATGGCGGCCGACGCCGACCTGCTAACGGCCGAAGAGCGCGATGCGATCGAAGCGCTGCTGGCGCAGGTCGAGGCCTGCCGCCACGACGACGATCATCGCGCGATCGATGCGGCGGTCGAGGCGCTCGCCAAGGGCACCGAGGCGTTCGCCGCCGAGCGCATGAACCGCAGCATTCGCCAGGCGCTGGCAGGCCGCCGGGTCGAAGAGGTCTGAGCGCTATGCCGATCATCAAAATCCTGCCGCACTCGGAATACTGCCCCGCCGGCGCCGAGATCGAAGCCGAGCCCGGCACCTCGATCTGCGAAGCGCTGCTCGAGCACGACATCGAGATCGAACATGCCTGCGAGCTGAGCTGTGCGTGCACGACATGCCACGTCGTCGTGCGCGAAGGCTTCAACTCGCTCGGCGAGATGGATGAGAGCGAAGAAGATCTGCTCGACCGCGCCTGGGGGCTGGAGCCGACCTCACGTCTGTCGTGCCAGGCGATCCTGTCGCAGCAGAACGTGACGATCGAGATCCCGAAGTACTCGATCAATCACGCCAAAGAAAAGCACTGAGCGCAGTTCAGGCAGCCAGGGTTTCGAGCTGCTGCCCGTGCCGCGTGTAGAGGAAGTCGAGCACTTCCTTGCGGTAGTGCACGTAGCGCGAATCCTCGGCGAGCTCGACCCGATTGCGCGGACGCTCCAGTTCGACGCTCAGGATCTCGCCGATCGTCGCGGCTGGTCCATTCGTCATCATCACGATGCGGTCGGATAGCAGCACTGCCTCGTCGACGTCGTGGGTCACCATCACGACCGTGCTCTTGGTTCGCGCGACGATCTTCAGCAATTCGTCTTGCAGACGCGCGCGGGTGAGGGCGTCGAGCGCGCCGAACGGCTCATCGAGCAGCAGCACCTTCGGCTCCATCGCCAATGCGCGCGCGATGCCGACGCGCTGCTTCATGCCGCCCGAAACTTCATGCGGGCGCTTGGCGAGCGCATGCCCCATGCCGACGAGTTCGAGCGCCGCCTGGGTGCGCGCTTTCAGCTGCGCCTTCGATTCGCGAGCGCCGAACACCCGCTCGACTGCGAGGTGAACGTTCTCGAAGCAGGTCAGCCACGGCAGCAGCGAGTGGTTCTGGAACACCACCGCGCGCTCAGGTCCCGGCGCAGCGATCTCACGGTTGTCGCAGAGCAGGGCGCCGGACGTCGGCGCGAGCAAGCCGGCGATCAGGTTCAGCAGCGTCGACTTGCCGCAACCCGAGTGGCCGATGAGAGTCACGAATTCGCCCTTCGCCACAGTCATGTTGATGTCGCGCAGTGCATGGAAGCGACCTTTCCTGGTGCTGAACACCATCTCGGCGGTGTGAACGTCGATGAAATTCTTCATGGCGTGATGTCCCTCAGAGATCGTCGTAAGTGAAGCGCTTGGCGATGCTGATCAGCATCCACTCGAGCAAGAGGCCCACGATGCCGATGACGAAGATCGCGATCAGGATGTGGATCACGTTGAGGTTGTTCCACTCGTCCCAGACCCAGAAACCGATGCCGACGCCGCCGGTCGGTCAGCATGTACGGCAGCACGGCGGGCAGCAGGATGCGGCTGATGATCTTCCACTCGCTCAGGTTCAGCACGCGCGCGACGTTGAGGTAGTCGCTCGGCACGCGCTGCACGCCGACGGCGGTGTTGATGATCATCGGCCAGATCGAGCAGATGAAGATCGTCCAAATGGCGGCTGGGTTAGCCGCCTTGAAGACGAGCAGGCCGATCGGCAGCCAGGCCAGCGGCGATACCGGACGCAGCAGGCTGATCAGCGGCGACACCATGCTGTTGAGCACGCTGAAGCGGCCGATCATGAAGCCAAGCGGAATGCCCACCGCCGCCGCCATGCCGAAGCCGACCGCGACGCGCTGCAGCGAGAACAGGATGTTCCAGCCGATTCCTTGGTCGTTCGGACCCTTGCTGTAGAACGGATCGGAGAACACCTTCAGCGCTTCGGCAAACGTCGCGGCAGGCGTTGGAAACGACGTGCTCTTCATCGTCAGCAGCGCCCAGATACCGACCAGCAGTGCGATGCCGACGATGGGCGGCAGCACCTTCAGCCACAGCGCGCTCCAGTCGAAAGACGCTGGCGTCGGCGCCGCCGCAGCGGGCTTAGTCGCGGTGATCGGCACCACCACAGCTGATGGCTTGACGGCTCTGGAAGGAATCGGCCTCGACTCGCTGGCGGCGTCCATCGGCGAATGAAATACGACACTGACCATGCTGCTCTCCTGTGCGCGAGTTCAGACCGAGGACCTGACGCCGAAACTGTCGGCGTATTTCTTCGGATCCTTGCCGTCCCACACCACACCATCGATCAGCTTGCTGGAGCGCAAAGATTCCTTTGGCACGTTGACCTTCAATGCACCCGCAGCTTCCTTGTAGAGATCGATCTGGTTGATCTGCTTGGCCACCGCGAGGTAGTCCGGATGCTCCTTCAGCAGGCCCCAGCGCTTGTGCTGGGTCAGGAACCACATGCCGTCCGACAGATACGGGAAGTTGACGGCACCGTCGTTGAAGAACTTCATGTGGTTCGGGTCGTCCCAGGTCTTGCCGAGGCCGTTCTGATAGCGCCCGAGGATGCGCTGGTTGATCGCATCGACATCGGTGTTGACGTAGCTCTTGTCGGCCACCGTCTCGGCCATCTTCAGCTTGTTCTGCAGGCTCGCGTCGATCCAGCGGCTGGCTTCGAGGATCGCCATCATCACTGCGCGGCAAGTGTTCGGGTTCTTCTTGACGAAGTCGGCGGTAGTGCCGAGCGTCTTCTCCGGATGGTCCTTCCAGATGTCCTGGGTGGTCACGCCGGTGATGCCGATGCCGTCCATGATCGCGCGATGGCCCCAGGGTTCGCCGACGCAATAGCCGTCCATGTTGCCCACGCGCATATTGGCCACCATCTGCGGGGGCGGCACGGTGATGACCTTGGCGTCCTTCATCGGGTTGATGCCGTAGGTCGCAAGCCAGTAGTACAGCCACATCGCGTGGGTGCCGGTCGGGAAGGTCTGCGCAAAGGTGTACTCGCGCTTGTCGCTCGCCATCACCTTCGCGAGGCTCGCACCGTCGATGGCGCCCTTGTCAGCCAGCTTTTTCGACAACGTGATGGCCTGGCCGTTGTTGTTCAAGGTCATCAGCACCGCCATGTCCTTCTTCGGCCCACTCACGCCAAGGTGCACGCCATAGATCAGGCCGTACAGCACATGGGCCATGTCGAGCTCGCCGTTGACGAGCTTGTCGCGCACGCCGGCCCACGATGCTTCCTTGGTCGGGATGATCTTCACGCCGTACTTCTTGTCGAAGCCGAGCACCGAGGCCATGACGACCGACGCGCAGTCAGTGAGCGGAATGAAGCCGATCCGCACCTCTTCCTTCTCGGGCTTGTCGGAGCCTGCTGCGTAGACGGCGCTTTGCAGACCCGGAACGAGCCCAGCGGCGCCGGTGGCGGCGGCGACTTTGATGAGTTGACGGCGGGTCATGTCGGTCTTTCGAGTCGAGGGTGTGTTCATGACGTTTCTCGGGCAATCCAGTAAATCGAAGCGCAAAAACAAAAAGGCGTCCGCACTGCTCGGGATGTGAAGCCCGGTTCAGTGGGGACGCCGTCGTCCTTGTCGACGCACACCGCCTTTGGTGCGAATCGATGGGGTTAGAAGATCGCCGTTGACCTTCTACCGATGCTTACGCAAGCCATGTGCCAGCTTGCGTTCCTGCGTAGAGCCGAGACATCTGGTGCTGCAGCGCACCAAGTCGGAAAGTTTTTGATCGCGCCGATCTCGCGCGCACAAGCCTTGTGCGCTTCAGCCGAGGAGATCGGCGACATCAATGATTCGCTGGGCGACGTCGGAGATCTTCAGACCTTTGTCCATCGCGGTCTTGCGCAGCCGGCCGTAGGCCACGTCTTCGCTCACCGCATGGCGCGTCATCAGGATGCCCTTCGCGCGGTCGATGGTCTTGCGGTCCGAGAGCTGGCTGCGTGCGTCGGCCAGCTCTCGCCGCAATGCCTCTTCATGCTGAAAGCGCGCCATCGCCACGTCGAGCACCGGCTTGACGCGATCCGCCGCCAAGCCGGCGACCACGTAGGCAGTGACGCCGGCAGCGATGGCGTCGCGCACATGGCTGGTGTCTTCGTCGTTGGTGAAGAGCACGATCGGCCGGCGCGCGTCGCGCGTCGCGACGACCACATGCTCGAGCGTGTCGCGCGCCTCGCTCTCGGCGTCGACGATGATCATGTCCGGGCTGATCTGCGCCAGCCGGTCGGGCAGGAACACATCAGCCGGCAGCACCGCGACGATGTTGCAGCCGCCCTCGAGCAGCCCGATGCGCAAGCTGCGCGAGCGCTCCGCCTCGACCTCGGCCTGCGGGTCGGCCGGGTCGCAGGCGAGCGAGTCGGGGGCGACGATAACGATGCGAAGCGCCGAGGCCGAGTTCATTCCGCCACCGGTTGCAACATTCGCGCCATCGAATGAAAAAGCCCGCACGCGGCGGGCTTCGTTCGGTGTCGGGGAGAGATCAGCGGCTGTTCGGCGGCGAAGACATCGCGCGCTTGATCCACCCGCCCAGCGGCCCGAGCGACCAGAACAGGGAATCGGGCACCAGGCTCTCGCGTTCGACCAGCACACCGCGCGCTTCGAGCATCTCGACGAAGCTTTTCACTTCATGGCGGCGAAGTCCGCTCGATTCGCTCAGTTGGGGCAGCGTCATGTGCCGATGCGACATGTCGCTCAACATGCGGCGGAAGGCGGTTCGGTGAAATGGAGGTGCCAATTCCGGCCACGCGGCGAGACGGTATTCTTTCATGGCTCCAACGACTCTCTCAATGTTCGGCGGCAATTTCAGGATCGCCACTCGGTAGGGAAGCGCAGGGTAGTCGGTGTTCTGACTCCCGTGAAGCGTATTCTTGCGCGTCCGAGGGTTTGCCCGCAGTGAAATTCTGTGTCGAGTTGTGATTGAGTCACGGACGAGGCTGCCGTAGCCGCCACTTAAACTCGAACGATGCTTGTTGTTGGTATCGAATCATCGTGCGATGAAACCGGAGTGGCCTTGGTTGAATGCGGCGCCACCGGCGTGCCGGCGCTGCTCGCTGATGCCTTGCACAGCCAGATCGACATGCATCACGCCTACGGCGGCGTGGTCCCCGAGCTCGCGTCGCGCGACCACATTCGCCGCGTGCTGCCGCTGACGCGGCAAGTGCTCGCCAAGTCTCGCGTCGCGATCGACGATGTCGACGTCGTCGCGTTCACGCAAGGACCCGGACTGGCCGGCGCTCTGTTGGTCGGCGCCGGTTTCGCTTGCGCGTTGGCTGCGGCACTCGGCGTTCCGGTCATCGGCGTGCATCACCTCGAAGGACATTTGCTGTCGCCGTTTCTCTCGGCCGATCCGCCTGAATTTCCGTTCGTCGCTTTGCTGGTGTCCGGCGGCCACACCCAGCTGATGCGGGTCGACGATGTGGCGAGCTACGAGTTGCTCGGCGAAACGATCGACGACGCCGCCGGCGAGGCCTTCGACAAGTCCGCGAAGCTGCTCGGGCTCGGCTATCCCGGCGGCCCGGCGCTCGCGCGTCTGGCGGAATTCGGCGACGCGAGCGTGTTCGATTTGCCGCGCCCGCTGTTGCACAGCGGGACGCTCGACTTCTCGTTCGCCGGTCTGAAGACGGCTGTGCGAACGCATGTGCTCAAGCTCGGCAGCAATGTCTGTGAGCAAGACAAGGCGCACCTTGCGGCGGCGACACAGCAGGCGATCGTCGACGTGCTGGTGCGCAAGTCGATCGCTGCGCTGAAAGCCACCGGCTTGAAGCGACTCGTCGTCGCGGGTGGTGTCGGCGCGAATACGCGGCTTCGCGAGCAATTGAATGCCGAATGCGCCAAGCGCGGTATCAAGGTGCACTACCCGGAGCTCGCACTGTGCTCGGACAACGGCGCGATGATCGCGTTGGCTGCCGCGATGCGCTTGCAGCGTGGGCTCGCCAAGCCGCAGCTCGATTACGCGTTCAACGTGCTGCCGCGCTGGCCGCTGCACGCGGCATGAGCGTATCGACGATGGAGTGCGCATGAGATCAGCGATCGACCAGTTGCCCGGATCGAAGATTCGCGAAGTCGCCAATGCCGGCATGGGGCGAGACGACGTGCTTGCGTTCTGGTTCGGCGAGAGCGACGAGCCGACGCCGAGCTTCGTGCGCGACGCGGCGATCGAATCGATCCAGCGCGGCGAGACCTTCTACGCGCAGAACCTCGGTCTGCCCGAGCTGCGCGAGGCCTTGGCGCGCTACACGAGCGCACTGCATCCGCCGCTGGTCATGGAGCGAATCGCCGTCACGTCGTCCGGCGTCAGCGCGTTGATGATCGCGATGCAGGCGCTCGCCGGTGCGGGCGACGAAGTCGTCGCAGTCGTGCCGGTGTGGCCGAATCTGACCGCGCAGCCGGCGATCCTCGGCGCGACAGTCACGCGCCTTCCGCTCAGAGTGCGCAACGGTGCCTGGACGCTCGACCTCGATGCCTTGCACGACGCTGTGACCGCGCGCACGACGGTGCTGCTCATCAACGCGCCGAACAATCCGACCGGCTGGACCCTCACGCGCAATGAGCAGCAAGCCATCCTCGCGCATTGCCGCCGCACAGGAACCTGGATCATTGCCGACGAGGTCTACGAGCGGCTGTACTTTGAGCCTGATGCGGTTGCCGCACCGAGCTTCCTCGACATTGCCGACCCGGAAGATCGGCTGGTCGTGGCGCAGAGCTTCTCGAAGAACTTTCTGATGACCGGCTGGCGGCTCGGCTGGCTGGTGCTGCCGGAGACGCTGACGCCGGCGATCGGCAAGCTGATCGAGTTCAACACCTCGTGCGCGCCGGTGTTCGTGCAGCGTGCCGGCTTGAGCGCACTCGCGCACGCCGACGAATTCATCCCCGGTCTCGTTCAGCGCCTGAAGGTCTGCCGCGATACCCTGGTCCCGCAGCTCGCCGCATTGCCCGGCGTCACCGTCGAGAATCCGCGCGGCGGCATGTACGCCTTTTTTCGAGTCGCAGGTCAAGACGATTCGCTGCAATTCGCCAAGCAGCTCGTCGCCGAGGCCGGCCTCGGCCTTGCGCCCGGTTCGGCTTTCGGCGACGAGGCCGAAGGCTGGCTGCGCTGGTGCTTCGCCTCGCACGACCCGGCGCGGCTCACGCGCGGCGTCGAGCGTCTGGCCCGGGCCATCGAGGCGATGCGTCTATAATCAGCGAGCTTTGCAGTCGGGCGAAACCGAACGCAAAGCAGGCACGGCGCTGGTCGGTTTCACCGGCGACCGCAAGTTCAACACCGGAAACCGCAGCGACCCATTCGCGGCTCGCTCGGCTCCCCCACACAGGAAACACCATGTCCGACATCAAGAAGGCCGACATCGTCAAGGCCAACGCGCGCAGCGCCAACGACACCGGGTCGCCGGAAGTGCAGGTCGCACTGCTGACCGCGCGCATCAACGACCTGACGCCGCATTTCAAAACCCATTTGAAAGACCACCATGGCCGCCGCGGCCTGTTGAAGATGGTCAACACCCGCAAGAGCCTGCTGGCGTACCTGAAGAACACGGACGCCGATCGCTACACCGCACTGATCCAGAAGCTGGGTCTGCGCAAGTAAGCCGCAATGAAAACCGAGAGCCTGTCTGGAACCACCAGCACAGGCTCTTGTGTTTGGAGCCCGGCAACCAGCCATGACGATGTGTCATTCCACAGGCGATTCGCGGCGAACGTCTCTGGAATGGCATCGCGCCAGGATGCCTCGGCTTCGGGTCGAAGAACGCCACCCGCAAGGCGTTCGCCATAACCGGAGAACACGATGAGCATGTTCAACAAAGTCACCAAGACCTTCCAATGGGGTCAGCACACCGTCACGCTCGAGACCGGCGAGATCGCCCGTCAAGCCAGCGGCGCGGTCATCGTCAACGTCGAAGACACGATGATTCTCGCAACGGTGG
>VBCQ01000473.1 GCA_005882155.1 Betaproteobacteria bacterium | reverse complement strand
CAACGACGCCGACCGGCTCGCGCGTGATTTCAACGCCGATGCCCGGGCGGACCGAGGGCAGCAATTCGCCCGCCGTGCGCAGGCATTCGCCGGCAAAAAACTTGAAGATGTTGCCTGCGCGCGAGACATCGCCGATCGCCTCCGGCCGCGTCTTGCCTTCTTCGCGCGCGAGCAACGCGCCGAGCTCGTCCTTGCGGGCGAGGATCTCGATGCCGATGCGCTCGAGCGCGTCGGCACGCGCCTGGACGCTGACCGCCTGCCATGCCGGCATTGCTGCCCGGGCGGCCTGCACCGCGGCGTCGACCTGCGCGGCGCTGCCTTTGGCGTAGAGACCGACGGTGTCGGCCAGGTCGGACGGATTCAGATTCGGCGTGAAGCCGTTGCCGGCGGCCCATTCGCCGCCGATGAAGTTCAGGTGTTCGGTCATCGCTTCGCTCGCAAGAAAAGATTCACTGTGGCTCGACGCGCTCGATCAATGTGCGCAACTGCTCGCGCTCTTCGGCGTTCAGGTCGACGAGCGGCGGACGTACCGGTCCGCCGGGGTGGCCGACCAGCGCGGCGCCGGCCTTGATGATGCTCACCGCGTACCCCGCCTTGCGATTGCGGATCGCGAGGTAGGGCAGAAAGAACTCGTCGAGCAGCCGGCTCTGTGTGGCGCGATCGTCGTTGACGACGGCGACATAGAACGCCATCGCCATTTTCGGAACGAAATTGAACACCGCCGATGAATACACCGGCACGCCCAGGGCCTTGTAGGCTGCGGCGTAGACCTCGGCGGTGGGCAGCCCGCCCAGGTACGCGAAGCGATCGCCCAAGGCTTGGCGCACGCTGACCATCAGCTCGATGTCGCCGATGCCGTCCTTGAAGCCCACCAGATTCGGACAGCGCTCAGCGAGCTGCAGCAAAGTGGGAGGGCTGAGTCGGCACACCGCCCGGTTGTAGACGATGACGCCGAACTTCACCGACTTGCACACCGCCTCGACATGCGCCGCGATGCCTTCGGGGCTCGCCTCGGTCAGGTAGTGCGGCAGCAGCAGGATGCCATGCGCGCCGAGACGCTCGGCCTCTTGCGCGAAGGCGATCGCCTGACGCGTCGGGCCGCCCGCGCCGGCGATGATCTGCACCTTGCCGCGACAGGTTTCGACCGCCGTGGCAATCACGTCGCCATACTCGCTGCCGGCGAGCGAAAAGAATTCGCCGGTGCCGCCCGCTGCAAAGAGCGCGGTCGCGCCG
>VBCQ01000475.1 GCA_005882155.1 Betaproteobacteria bacterium | reverse complement strand
CGCCGGCCATGGGCGATGAGGTCCATCGCGAAGAACGCCGAGTCGCTCAACACGTCGATCCAGCGCAGCGCCGGATCGAACTCGATGCCGTCGAACGCCGTCACATCGTCGCCGAGCACCAGGGCATTCGCCAGGTGCAAGTCACCATGGCACTCGCGCACCTGGCCGGCGGACTGACGCTCGACCCACCATGGTGTCAGTGCCTTGGATTGCTCGGCGATCCACGCGCGCAGCGCCGCGCCATCCGCACCGTGCTGTTCGATTCCGTCGAGTGTGCCCGCGGCTTGCGCGACGATGCACTCCGGCGCACCGAACCGCGAGCCCGGCTCGACGGCCGGTGCGGTGCGATGGAACTCGGCCAGACGCTCGGCGAAGCGGTCGATGTGCGTCGCGTCGAGCTTGCCGGTCGCAAGCCGCTCGGTCATCAGCGAGCCGGCCGGAAAGCGCCGCATCTTCAGCGCGACTTCGACGACATCGCCGCTGGCAGCGAATGTCGGTGCGTCCGGCGTGCCGCGGATGTCGACCACGTCGAGATAGAGATCGCTCGCGAGCCGGCGATTCAGGCGCAGTTCTTCCTCGCAAAAATGGCGCCGCAACTCGAGACTCGAAAAATCGAGAAAGCTCAGTCGCAACGGCTTCTTGATCTTGAAAGCGAACTTCGGCGTCAACAGCAGCCACGAGATGTGCGTCTCGACGCGATCGACCGGGCCGCCTTGCGTCGCCTCGAGATGGCGGCGCAGCGGCTCGATGAGCGCGTCGCTGGCGTGCATCTAGCCGTACTCCTGCAGCACCTCGTAACGCGATGGCGGCTGCTGTATCGATTCGACGAGCGCATAGCGAGCGACGCGCCAATGAATCTGCGCCGAGCGCTTCGGCGGCAGCGCACCTTGGGCATGCCGGGCCAGCGTGAGGTGCGGCTTGAGCTCGGGCCGCACCGTCGGCTGCTCGATGAGCTCGAGCGCACGCGCGAGCCGGTCGTGCAGTGCATTCAGCGCGGCCGGCACTTCGCTCGGGCGAAGCACCGCGACGCCGCCGTGCCAGACCTCGCCGTGGTCGAGCGACAGGTCGAACGGAACGACGGCGAGCTTCAGCGCCTGTCGCAACAGCGGCACCCGATCGCGCGGCACCATGCCGAGAAAGTGCATCGTCATGTGCAGGCGCTGCGGCGCCATCCAGACCGCGCTCGGCGGCCAGCGCCAGTCCTCGCGATGCGCCAGCAGCGCGGCACGCACCTCATCGTCGGGCCACAGCCCGATGAAGAGTCGAGCCGTCGCGACCGGCGAAGTCGAAGCGGTGGAACTCATGAGCCGAGCATACTCAGCTGCTGCCTACACTTCATGCCCATGCGTAACACTCTGCGTTGCTTCGTCGCCGGCTGCTTCAGCATCATCGTCGCCGCATGCGCTTCGCCACCGTCGGCGCCGGCGATACCGCGTGCGGTGCTCGAGCAACAAGTGGCCGACACCGAACGCGCCTTCGCCAAGACGATGGCCGACCGCGACCATGCCGCATTCACGGGCTTTCTGTCGGACGAGGCGGTGTTCTTCTCCGGCCCCGAGCCCCTGCGCGGGAAGGCCGCGGTGGCCGCATGGTGGAAGCGCTTCTACGCCAACCCCGCCGCGCCGTTCTCGTGGAAGCCCGACCGGGTCGAAGTTCTTGATTCCGGAACGCTCGCATTGAGTACCGGGCCAGTGTTTGATCCTGGTGGGAAGTGCATAGGGCGCTTCACGTCGATCTGGCGGCAGGAAGCGCCGGCGGTGTGGCGAATCATTTTCGACAAGGGCGGGCCGTGCGTGGATGAATAGGCCTCTAATTCCCTCTCCCAAAGGGAGAGGGAATGAGTTCCCTCACGCCTCACCGCGCTTCACTTTCATCCACGCCCGCGTCGCCCTTCCAACCGCTTTCCATTTCGACGCCAGCTGCTGACGCTCCAACACCGTCAGCGTGTCGCGCCTGGCCTCGCGCAGCAGCTTGTGATAGTTGCGCAATCGATCGGCGCCGATGCCGTCGCGCACGGCACAGCCGGGTTCGTCGTGGTGCTTGCAATCGCGAAAGCGGCAGCGCAGTGCGAGCTGGCCGATATCGTCGAACAGCCAGGCGAGCGTGGCCTCGTCGACGTCGGGACGCAGCGCGCGCAGGCCCGGCGTGTCGATGACGCAGGCGCCACCGGGCAGACAGTGCAGCGAGCGCGAGGTCGTCGTGTGCTTGCCGCGGCTGTCATGCTCGCGCACCGCGCCGGTGTCCTGCAGCGCCTCGCCCGCGAGCGTGTTGGTCAGCGTGCTCTTGCCCGCGCCCGACGAGCCGAGCAGCACCACTGTCTGGCCGCCGTGCAGGTACGGCGCGAGCGAGCGCGCTGCCGCCGGATGCGTCGCATTGACGGCGATCACATCGAACGAGGTCGAGATGCGCTCGCGCAGCTCGGTGAGCCGCGCCTCGAGCAGCTGGGGCCGCGGCGCGGCGATGTCGGCCTTGGTCAGCACGACCACCGGCAGCACGCCGCTGCCTTGCACCAGCGCGAGGTAGCGCTCGAGGCGGCGCGGGTTGAAGTCGTCATCCAGGCCCATGACCAGCAACGCGGTGTCGACGTTGCTGACGACCGCGTGGCGGCTGCCGTCGGCATCGCGCCGCGCGATGTGGGTGAGCGGTGGCAACTGTGCATGGACCCACCACTCGCGATGCGGATCAGCGCGTGCGAGCACCCAGTCGCCGACGGCGAGCGCACTGTCGCGCTCTGCAAGCTCGCGCACGACGCGCGGCAATGCGCGCGCCGAGCGCTCGGCGTGGCCATCGTGCAGGCGCATGGTTTCGCGGTGCACTTCGGTGAGCCGCATCAGCTGAACAGGTCCGTCGTCGGGGACGGGCTGGATTGCCAGGTGCTGCGCCATCGCGGGCGTCAGGCCCATGCAGCGCAGGCGTTCGAAATCGATGTCGATCATGGTGTTCGATGAGTTCGGTTGGTGGTGCGTCGCGCGAGCGCGAGCACAGGCCGCTGCGCGCGCTGCGCAGCGAAGACAAAAGAGAATGGCCGGGGGAACGCCGAAGCTCAGCGCGTGACGCTCAGGTCACGCGGGGCGGAACGCGAATTCGAAAGGAAAGAAGAATGCTTCGCGAACCCTGGCGTCAGGCGGCGGCCGACGAAGGAGCAATGGTTTGCTGGGGCATGACACGTCTCCTTGAGTGGGTTGCGAAGGGCACGAGCGGGCGTCGTGCGGAAGGCGCGCAGTGTCGCACGCATCAAGCGACCGCGTCAACGCAATGGGCAGCGCGCGCATTCGATTGACCCTTGTCGCCACGGCCGCAAGAATGCGGCTCGCCCTTTTGTTTGTAGGAAACCCAATGAGCTCGAGCATCACCATCCTCACCGGCGCATCGCGTGGGATCGGCGCCGCGATCGCCGAGCAGTTGCTGCTGCCCGACAGCGTGCTGCTGTGCATCTCGCGCCACGCGAGCGATGCGCTCGCCGCGAAGGCCGCCGGCGTGCCGATGCGGCTCGAGCAATGGAAGCGCGACCTCGCCGACCCGGTTTCTGTGGCCGAGCAAATCGAGCTCTGGCTCGGTGCGTTCGACCCGGCGCGCTGCGACGCGGTCACGTTGATCAACAACGCCGGCGTGCTGGCGCGCGTCGGTCCCCTCGATGCAAGCACGAACGCCGAGCTGTCGGTCGTGCTGCGCGTCGGTCTCGAAGCCGCGATGCTGCTGACCGCCGCGTTCCTGCGTGCGACGCTGGGTTGGCGCGCGCGCGAGCAAGGCCACTGCAAAGTGCTCAACATCTCGTCGGGGCTCGGGCGCCGACCGATGGCGGCCAGCGCCGCGTACTGCGCGGTGAAAGCAGGCATGGATCACTTCAGCCGTGCCGTCGCGCTCGACGAAGCGCACCGCGGCAGCGGCGCGAAGATCGTCGCGCTGGCACCCGGCGTCATCGACACCGACATGCAAGTGCATTTGCGCGCCGCCGATTCGAGCGGCTTTCCCGAGCAACACGTGTTCATGGACTTGCAATCGCAAGGTCAGCTCGCCACGCCGCACGACGCCGCCGCACGCGTGCTCGCCTATTTGCGGCGTGACGATTTCGGCAGCACGCCGGTGGCCGACATACGCGAGTGAGCGACCCGATGAAAAAACTTGCCCTCCTCTTTGCCTTTGCCGCAGTCGCCGTTGCAGCACAGCCGAATTCCGACGACGGTGCGCTGCCGCCCAACCCCAACTTGGTGGTGCAAGACATTCCGCCGATTCCGCGCAGCCTCGTGCAGCAAGTCGAGAAGTACACCGACTTTCGCGGCCACGGCTTCGTCGACTGGCATCCGACGCGGCGCGAGATGCTGGTCGCCCATCGCAAGGCCGGCGGCAACACCGCGCAGCTGTTTCGCGTGACGGCTCCGATGGCCGAGCCCGAGCAGCTGACCGACTTCGCCGACCCGGTCACCAGCGCCACCTACGAGCCGCGCGACGGGCGCTACATCGTGTTCGAGCGCAGCAGCGGCGGCAATGAAGCCGATCAGCTGTACCGGCTCGACCTCGCGACCAAGCAGGTCACGTTGTTGACGAACCCGAACGAGCGCCACGACCTGCAAGGTTGGCTGCACCGCAGCAGCCGACTGCTCACGAGCTCGGTGCCGCTGGACAAGACAGCGCAAGGCGGCAGCCGCGAGCGCGTGACGCAAACGCTCCGCCTGATCGACCCGGCGAACCCGCAGCGCAAGCGCCAGCTCGTCGAGTTGCCGGGCACCGGCTGGTTCGTCGGCGGCGTGTCGTGGGACGACAAGAGAATCGCGCTCGGCCGCTACATCTCGGCCAATGAATCGCAGCTGTGGCTGCTCGACATCGCGAGCGGCAAGACGCGGCAAGTGCTGCCCGCACCGGGCAGCACCGAGCGCGCGGTGTTTCTGCCGAGTGGATTCAAGCGCGACAACTCGGGCATCTTCCTGCTCTGCGATCGCGACGGTGAGTTCCATCAGCTGATGTTCTACCGCTTCGCGACGCAGCGCATGACGCCGATCACCCAACACATTCCGTGGGACGTCGGCGCGAGCAGCTCGAGCGAAGACGGCAGGCTGCTTGCGCTGCATGCGAACGTCGACGGGCGCGACGAGCTTCGTCTGTTCGACGCGCGCAGTTTCAAGGAACTCGCGGCACCGAAGCTGCCGATCGGCAGCATCGGCACCACGCAGTTCCACCGCCGGCTCGCCGAGCTTGCGTTCTCGATCAACGGCCCGCACGGGCCGAGCCTCATTCACACGCTGAACCCGAAGACCGGCGATGTCGAGCAGTGGACGAAGCCGTTCGCCCCCGTGGGTGTGGACACCGCGCAATTCAGCGAGCCGCAAATCATTCGCTGGAAGAGCTTCGACGGCCGCACGATCTCCGGCCTCTTGAACCTTCCGCCGGCGCGCTTTGCCGGCAAGCGACCGGTGCTGATCGCGATCCACGGCGGGCCCGAAGCCCAGGCGAAGGTGGGCTTCCTGCAACGCAACAACTACTACATCGACGAGCTCGGCATCGCGATCTTGCAGCCCAACGTTCGCGGCTCGAGCGGCTATGGCAAGACCTTTCTCGCGCTCGACAACGGCATGAAGCGCGAAGACTCGGTGAAAGACATTGGCGCGCTGCTCGACTGGATTGCCGCACAGCCGAACCTCGACGCGTCACGCGTGCTCGTCACCGGCGGCAGCTACGGCGGCTACATGAGCCTCGCAGTCGCGACGAATTACGCCGATCGAATCGCCGGCAACATCGATGTCGTCGGCATCTCGAACTTCGTGACCTTTTTGCAGAACACCGAGAGTTATCGGCGCGATCTGCGCCGCGTCGAGTACGGTGACGAGCGCGATCCGGCGATGCGCGAATTCCTGCAACAGATCTCGCCGTTGACCAACGCGAGCAAGATCACCAAGCCGATGCTCGTCGTGCAAGGCAAGAACGATCCGCGCGTGCCTTACACCGAGGCCGAGCAGATCGTCGCGAAGGCGCGCGAGAACAAGACGCCGGTGTGGTACTTGCGCGCCGAGAACGAAGGCCACGGATTCGCGCGCAAGGAGAACGCCGACTTCCAGTTCTATGCGACGGTCCTGTTCATTCGCTCGACGCTGCTGAAGCCGTGAAGCCGTTGTCGGCCGCCTGATCCATGTGCTCCCCGACTGGCAACCGATCGCTGCCGGCCCGCCCGAACGCATGCGATTGCCGCGATGCCGAGCGCTGATTCAGTCCCTGCGTGCCAAATTGGGCGACTGCGAAACGAGTCCGCCCTTGGCAGAACGAGCAAGTTATGCGAGAAAGGAGCGTCGCCGTGCGCGGCCGAATCAGAAGCATGAGGGAACCCGATGAGAACCACTGCGACCGCCACCGCCATCGCCATCGCCAGCGTCGTGTTGGCCGGCTGTGCCACGCGCGACACAGCGCCGGCCGCCACCGTCGTGCGCGCACGCGCGCCGATCAAGTATGAAGAAACAGTCAACACCTTCTTCGACATCACGATCGCCGACGCGCAGCCGAATCGGCGCCTGGTGTTCGGCGCGCCCGAGCCGTCGCCTTGCCTGCTCAGCGGCGGGGGCAACCACCTCGGCTGGATGGTGCCGGTGATCTACGGCACGTCGCCACCGGCAGGCGCTGCGAAGGCCGCGTCGGCGCCGGCCCCGGGGCTGCGCCGGCCGGCACTCGCCGGCACGACATCTACCGCCACCGCCAGCGGCACTCCGCCGCTGGTGTCGCTGGAAAGAGTCCAGATCGAAGGCATCCAGTATTTCTTCTGGTTCAACAACGAAACGATCAACGCCGTCACGCGGCGCCGTGACGGTTGTCCTTGAAGTCAGCCATCGCCTCGCCGAGCCGAATCGAGCGGCCCGGTGACCACAGCGGGTTGAACTGCAAGGCGTCGGGCGGGAACAGCAACACCACCGTCGAACCGAGCAGGAAGCGGCCCATCTCGTCGCCCTGCTTGTACGCGAGCACCTGCTCGGCGTAGTTCCACTCGCGCACCTGCTCGACGCGTGGCGGGTTGACGATGCCGTGCCACACCGTCGCCATGCTGCCGACGATGGTCGCGCCGACCAGCGCGAGGATGAACGGCCCGTGCACGCCGTCGAACACGCAGACGACGCGCTCGTTGCGCGCGAACAGCCCCGGCACGCCGCGCGCGGTGCGCGGGTTGACCGAGAACAGCTCTCCCGGCACATGGATCATTCGCAGCAAGCGTCCGTCGCACGGCATGTGCACGCGGTGATAGTCCTTCGGGCTCAGGTACAGCGTCGCGAAGCTGCCGTGCTCGAATTGCGCAGCGAGTGCAGCGTCGCCTCCGAGCAGCGCGGTGGTCGTGTAGTGATGGCCCTTGGCCTGAAAAATCTGATCGTGCTCGATCGCACCGAACTGGCTGATCGCGCCATCGACCGGGCACACCAAATCGGCTTTCGCAAGTGGCCGCGCGCCCGGCTTCAGCGCGCGGGTGAAGAACTCGTTGAAGGTCGGGTAGTGCGTGATGTCGGCATCGGCCGCTTCGCTCATGTCGACGCCGTAGCGGCGAACGAACCAGCGGATCACTTGCGTCGTTCGCGCCCCGCTCGCCTTCGATGCGGCCGCACCCATCCGCTCGGTCAGCGCCCGCTTGGGCATCAGGTATTGCGGCAAAACAGCGAGACGACGAAGCACAGCGGGCCCGGGCGAGTGAAGCGACGGGTCAGAGTGTATCGAGGGCTCGCAGCCCATCGAGCAATCGATCGAGATCGGCCTCGGTCGTCGTGATCGCCGGCGTGACGCGCACGACGTCGCCGCGGCGCGGGCCGTGGCGCTGCACCGTGTAGACGCCATGCCGCTCGTGCAGCGTCGCGGCGATGGCGCGATTGGCATCGCTCGAGGTCTGGCCCGTCACGCGAAACGCGGTGATGCCGGCGACCATCGCATCGTCGTCGGGTGTCAGGATCTCGATGCCGGGCAACTCCCGCGCGCGTCGGACCCAGTGATGGCGCAAGTGACGCAAGCGAGATTCTTTGGCGCGCGCGCTGATTCGCCGGTGCAATTGCAGCGCCGCGGGAATCGCCAGCCACGCAGCGAAGTTCGGCGATCCGGTGTGGATGCGCGAGCGGATGTCGTCGGCGCCGAAGTCACGATCGCCGAAGTAGGTGTCGATCGCCGACACGCTGCCGCGGCGGATGTACAGGGCCCCGCAGCCGAGCGGCGCGCCGATCCATTTGTGCAGATTGAACGCGACGAACGGCGCATCGAGGCTCGCAACATCGAAGTCCATCTGGCCCCACGAGTGCGCTGCGTCGACGATGACGTCGGCGCCCGCTGATCGCGCGAGCGCGGCCAGCTCGCGCACCGGCATCACGAGGCCGGTGCAATGGCTCAGGTGCGTCAGCAGCACGAGCCGCGTGCGCGGATGCTGCTCGAGCATTTGCGCGTACGCATCGAGCACGCTCGCGCGCGTCGCCGGCTCGGGCACCGCGAAGCTGACCGGCACCACGCCGCGCCGCTCGCGCAGCCACTCCATCGCATAGCGCATCGCCGGGTAGTCGAGGTCGCAATACAGCACGCTGTCGCCGGGCTGCAGCCGGTTGTAGCCGCTGATCAACGCGAGCATCGCCTCGGTCGCGCCACGGGTGAGCACGATCTCATCACGTTCACAGCCGAGCGCGCCTGCGACCGTCTCGCGCAATTGCTCGAGCATCTGCGGCCAGTGGGCACGGATCAGCAGCGTGGTCTCGCGGTTCGTTCGATCGGTCCAATGCTCGAACATCGCCTTCACCGGCTCGGCCATCGCACCCCAGTAGCCGTTCTCGAGGTTGATGACCGATCGCGAGCTCGGGTACAGCGCGCGAACCGCATCCCAGAACGTTTCGTCGCGCGCGACGTCGTCGGTCGCGTACGGCAAGGTCGCGAGGGCAGCGTCGAAGGAAGGCAGGCGATAGGCGAGGTCGGGCATCGGGTGCGTCAGAGTCGTTCGCCCGCTCGCACCTTGCGAGCGGGCGAACGCAGTCTAACGGCCCGATCTGTCGCTGCTTGGTCCCGATGCCGGAGAGTCGGCGTCGGTCATTCCGTCGAGCGCGCTGCCGGGATCTTCCTCGCCGGCAACGCTGCCGGCGTCGGACTCCTTGACCTGCTGCTGACCCGGCTTGGCTCCGGGATCGAGCTTGTCGGACTGCGGGTTCTGACGCTGCGTCTCGCCGACGCGATGATCGGGGGATTCGCGTCCTTCTCCGCCGGCCAGCGAGTCCGGGAAGTCGTCGGGCGTCGGACCTTGTCGTTGCTGCTGGATCATCTCGGTCTCCTGCTGGCTGGCAGCGATGCGCGCTGCACGCTGAGCTGATGCAGCAAACGCGATGCCCGGTGCTGCATCGTCGCTGACGACGCACGGCAAGCGCACGACGAACACGCTGCCGCGCCCCGGTCCGTCGCTCAACGCCGTGACCTCGCCGCCATGCAGCTGCACCAGGCGCTGCACCAGCGTCAGGCCGATGCCCAGGCCACCTTCGCCGCGGTGCAGACTGCGCTCGCCTTGGGTGAACGCGTCGAACACGCGCGGCAGCAGCTCGGCCGCGATGCCGATGCCGTTGTCCTCGACGCGGACCAGCGCGTCATTGCCCTCGCGCTTCAATGACAGGCGGATCAGGCTGCCGGCTGGGCTGTACTTCAGCGAGTTCGTCAGCAGATTCATGACGACTTGCTCGAGCCGAACCGGGTCGGCGTTGACGCGCACCGAGTCGATCTGCTGCTCGATCGTGTGCTGCTGCAATCGGCCGGCATCGGCGAGCTGCTGCACGCAGTGCCGCAGCGTCTCGGCGAGGTCGAACGATTGGCGAACCAATTGGATCTTGCCGGTCGCCGCACGCGTCACGTCGAGCAGGTCGTTGACCAGGCGCGTCAAGTGCGCCGTCTGGCGCTCGATGATGTCGAGCGATCGCGCGCGCAATGCCTCCTGCGCCTGCGCGCGCCGCGCGAGCGCAACCGAGCTGCCGATCGCCTGCAGCGGGTTGCGCAGCTCATGGCTCAACATCGCGAGGAACTCGTCTTTTGCGCGGTTCGCGGCCTCGGCTTCGGCGCGGGCCGCCTGCTCGAAGGCCTGGGCGCGCATCTGGTCGCTGACGTCGTGGTAGACGACAACGGCGCCGACGATCTGTCCGGCCTCGCGCACCGGCGCCGAGTGCACGCGCACCGTCACGCGCGTGCCGTCGCCGCGCACGACCTCGATGTCTTCGGCGCTCACCACCTCGCCGTGACGCACCGAGCGCACGAGCGGCCACTCGTGCGCTGCGTAGGCACTGCCGTCGGCATGAAACCCCTGCCACGCACGGTAGTCGATGAAGCCGTCGGACGCGGTCAGCGGATGGCGCTGGATCGCTTCGGCCTGCTGGTTCGCGTAGACCAGCCGACCCGATGGCGCCTCGGCGACGATGACCGCGGCCTGCATCTGGTCGAACACCGCTTTCAGCCACGCGAGGTGGCGCTCGGCCGATGCGCGCAGCACTTCGCGCTCTGCGACCGCTTGCTGGTGCTCGGCGACGAGTGCAGCGATCGGCAAGGCCATCATCGCGAGTGTTGCCATAAACAGTTGCAGCACCAGCAGCGATTCGTTGCGCGAGCCCATCACGAATGGGCCGAGGCCGTGCTCGGTCGCCGCGGTGGCGATCAGCGTGAGCAGCGCGATCGCTGTGGCGACCTCGCGCCGACCGAAGCGAAACGCTGCCCAGGCGAGCGGCGGCAGGCACAGAAACGGCAGCGGATAGCGGCTGAGCACGGGCGCTGCGAACACGAGCAGGCCGACCGCGATCACCGCCAGCCACAGCAGCAGCAGCTCGCCACGTTGCCGACTGGTCAGCGCTTGACCGCGCGCGGCGTACCACAGCAGCAGCAGCGGCGCGACGATCAGGGCTCCGCATGCGTCGCCGAGCCACCAGGTGAGCCAGATCGCACCGAATTGCGGCCACGGCGCGAAGCCGGCAACCGACAGGCTCAACACGCCAATCGTCGCGCTGATCGTCGTTGCGAGCAGCGCCGCGAGCGCGACGAACTTGAAGATGTCGCCGGCGCGTTGGACGCAAGCCGCGCCGCCGGCAAATCGATTCAGCAGATAAGCGCCTGCCGCAGCCTCGAGCGTGTTGCCCGCCGCGATACCCAAGGACGTGAGCACCGACCCCGCCGTCGTGACGTTGACCATGAAGGCCGCGACGAAGATCGCCGGCCAGGCGCGTTTGCCGAGCACCAGAAACGCCGCGAGCGCGATGCCGGTCGGCGGCCACACTGCCGACGCGCTGCTGTGCACGCTCGCATAGCTCAGACCGAGCTTGCCGGCGATGAAGTAGGTGACCGCGAGTGCGAGCGCAGTGGCCGCATGCCGCCATTGCGGCGCAGCGCCGCTGTGCGTGAAGCCGAAGACCGACCGTTTGGCGTTGGAGAACATTCCTCTGCCTTGTCCGCGTCCGCTGTCCAGGACCTGAGTATGAGCCGATCAGCGCGGTACTTGCGGCCCTTGGAAGGCGCCGGCGCGAAACGTCAGCACCAGCGTGTCGCGGTGGCCGCCGATGTCCAGCGGCTGGATCGGCGTGGTCTCGTGGATCACGCGCTCGTCGTCAAGCATCAGCGTCGTCCACGGCTCGCTCATCGTGAAGCGAATGCCGCTCGGCCCGGCGGCGTCGACCACGCGCGTTTCGCCGCCCTTCACTCCGGCGCGATCGACGAGCGCGACGACGACGAAGTCGACGCCGTCGCGGTGCGCGCCTTCGGGAGTCGGCCGGCCGATGCCGTCGGTGGTGTCGATGCGGAACTGATGCGCTTCGACGTACCAGGGCTGCGCGCCCTTCAGTGCCGAGCACGGCGCGGCCAGGCTGCGCAGCAATTGCGGCCACACCGGCTGCGCGACTACGG
Organism: Betaproteobacteria bacterium; assembly: GCA_005882155.1. Taxonomy (GTDB): domain Bacteria; phylum Pseudomonadota; class Gammaproteobacteria; order Burkholderiales; family Burkholderiaceae_C; genus Albitalea. The sequence goes on along the minus strand of VBCQ01000475.1, from coordinate 1,800 downwards.
CAGTGTCCATCGCCTCGAACCAGCGCTCGAGCCCACCGTGCAAGGCGTTGTATTCGACCGGTTGCCAATGCGCCCGATGCGGCACCTGCTCGACGATGTCGCCCTCGACGATGAAGCAGGAGTGGCGGCGGCGCCGATAGTGGCCGCCGTCGCGCAAGTACGCGTCAGGCGGCAACTCATTCCAGCTCGGCCGCAATGCATCGAGCGCGTCGGCGTCGGCCCGCGCGAGATCGCGCAAGCCGCTCGGGCTGAGCGCGGCATGACCGGCTGTTCGGAGTGCGGCAGCGAGCGCTTCGGGCGGGATGCAAGGCGGTGGCAGCGGTGTCGTCATGCCGCGATGATAGGCACGACATTCCGGCGCCGCGGCGCTATCCTCGGGCACACCACGAGGAGACGCCATGACGCTGTGCCCCATCGCCGTAGCCGTCGGCTGCCAGAAGTGCCCGGCGTTTTCGATCTGCCCACTGAAGGGCGTGATCGGTGACCACAAGAAGGACAGCGCGTCGGTCGACGCCAAGCCGCCAGCCAACAAGGCACCGGCACAGAAATCGAAATAGCTCCCGCAATCAATTCCGTAATTCCGCAATGTCGATGCGGAATGTGGCGGATGTGCATCACTGATGCACATCCACCACAGGCCGGCCTTCGAGCCGTCGACACCGCTGCGGTTCCGCCAAGCGCGACGAGCGAGCCCGTTTTCACCTGCGCTTACCTCACTCCACATAAGTTCACCAAGCGAGGGCGCCTGCTTAACAGGAACCCGGCAAGGTGGAGATGTCGATGGCTTCGGCTGTTCGGCATTTCATTGCAGAAAAGGAGTGATTCCCAATGAGATTCAACATCGCGAAGACTTTGGTTTGCGCCGCGGCGCTCGTCGCACTGTCGGCCCAAGCCCAAGGGCCGTATGTCGGCGGCAGCATCGGCGGCACGAAGTACAAGGGCGACGACATCGGCGGCCTTGCCACCGATCGAACGAGCACCGGCGGCAAGCTCTACGGCGGTTATGCGTTCAACCCGCATATCGCCCTCGAGCTCGGCTACGCTGACCTCGGCAAGTTCAGCAGCCCGGCGGGCAGCGTGAAGGGCAAAGGCGTCTTCCTCGATGGCGTCGGCACGATCCCGATCACCCAAAGCTTGTCTGCGCTCGGCCGCGTCGGCGTGTTCAACGGCAAGCTCGACACCACCCTCGCCGGCAACGACCGCGGCACCAGCTACAAGTACGGCGCCGGCCTGCAATACGACTTCAACAAGCAAGCCGGAATCCGCGGCGAATGGGAGCGCTATCGGTTCAAGGCGTTCAACACGGGGACGAATACAGATTTGTTGTCGGTGGGGTTTAACTACAAATTCTATTGAGCGTACTGCGAGTGACGCCGGCCTGCGGCCGGCTTCACGGCTTTATGCACAGCTCCCCCGCGCCCCCTCCGGGAGGGGGCTCCAGCAAGGCCCACGTCTCCCCCAAGCCCCCTCCGAGAGGGGGCCTCCAGCATGGTTGACGAGCCGGCCAGCCGGCCGGCTGCGGCCTTCGAGACGCTCAGTGCTGCGATGAGGTACGAGGCCCGCGAGGTGTTTCGTGATTCGAGCTGGAGTCCCCCTCTTGGAGGGGGACTTGGGGGAGCACTCGAACATGCTGGAACCCCCTCTCGGAGGGTGTATAGACCGGGGAGATGGGTAACAGGTGTGCGAGGACATGGGTAACAGTGCAGGTCCAGGTTAGCAGGGCTGATCCAGCTCGATCGCGTCGAGCTTCTGATGGCAGAAGTAGACGTCGAAGAAGCCGTCGCGATCGAGCTGTGGACG
>VBCQ01000109.1 GCA_005882155.1 Betaproteobacteria bacterium | reverse complement strand
GCGCACCAGGCGCTGCATCAACGCCGGCGCGATCACCGCGTCGGTCGCGACGAAGCCGAGCATCGTCGCCATGTTCGGGCGGATCATGCCGGCGCCCTTGCTGATGCCGGTGATCGTCACCGTCCTGCCTTCGATTTGCACCTGGCGCGACGCGGCTTTGGGCAGCGTGTCGGTGGTCATGATCGCTTCGGCGGCTTGTGCCCAGTGGTCGGCGCGCAAGTCGGCAAGTGCGGCGGGCAGCGCGGCTTCGATGCGATCGTTGGGCAGCGTCTCCATGATCACGCCGGTGGAAAACGGCAGCACCTGCTCGGGCGCGACCTCGAGATGACGAGCCAGCGCGACACAGGTCGAGAACGCGCGAACGAGCCCATCGTCGCCGGTACCGGCGTTCGCATTGCCGGTGTTGATCAGGATCGCGCGCGCACCTGTGTCGGCTTCGAGGTGCTGGCGGCACAGTTGCACCGGCGCGGCGCAAAAGCGGTTGCGCGTGAACACGCCGGCGACCTGCGAGCCCTCATCCAAAGTCACGACCGTCACATCGCGCCGATTGGCCTTGCGCACGCCAGCCATCGCGATGCCCAGCTTGACGCCAGGGACCGGATGCAAAGTCTTGGGATCAGGAGCGTTCAAATTAACTGGCATGGCGAGTCCCGTTGCGAAAGCGAAGCGATTCGCTCCATCAAGCCGGGCCGCCCGCCGGGCCGTCCCAAGGGCCGGCCGACGCCCCTTGGGGGCAGGAGCGAAGCGACTGGGGGGCCAACATCAAGCCAATCGGCCGTGGCAATGCTTGTACTTCTTCCCGCTGCCGCAAGGGCACGGCTCGTTGCGGCCGACCTTCGGCACTTCCGCGACCATGACATCGGCCTCTTGCGAGACGCTGCCGTCTTCGTTCGGGTGCGTGTAGGTCACGTTGCTGATGCGGTCGGCGCGCTCTTCGATTGCAACGGCCGCCTGCTCGACTTCTTCCTGCGACTGGATTCGCACCGTCATCAGGATGCGCGTCACGTCCATCTTCACCACGTCGAGCAGCTGGCTGAACAGCTCGAAGGCCTCGCGCTTGTATTCCTGCTTCGGATTCTTCTGTGCATAGCCGCGCAGGTGAATTCCCTGGCGCAGGTAGTCGAGCGCGGCGAGGTGCTCGCGCCAGTGCGAGTCGATCGACTGCAGCAGGATCATCCGCATGAACGGCGTGAACTGGTCGAGCCCGACGCGATCGATCTTGTGGTTGAACATCGCGTCGGCGGCGACGACGACCTTCTCGACGACGTCGTCATCGGCGATCGACGTGCTCTTCTCGACCTCGGCCTTCAATGGAACGTCGATTTGCCATTCTTCGCGCAGCACCTTCTCCAGGCCGCCGAGGTCCCATTGCTCTTCGACGCTGTCGGCCGGCACGAAGGTTCGCACGACGTCTTCCATCGTGCTCTGGCGCAGGTTGGCAATCTGTGCGGCAAGGCTCGGCGCCTCGAGGATGTCGTTGCGCTGCTGGTAGATGACCTTGCGCTGGTCGTTGGCGACATCGTCGTACTCGAGCAGCTGCTTGCGAATGTCGAAGTTGCGCGCCTCGACCTTGCGCTGCGCGCTCTCGATGCTGCGCGTGACGATGCCGGCTTCGATCGCCTCGCCATCGGGCATCTTCAGCCGCTCCATGATCGCGCGAACGCGGTCGCCGGCGAAGATGCGCATCAAGGGGTCGTCGAGCGACAGGTAGAAGCGCGATGAGCCGGGATCGCCCTGGCGGCCGGAGCGGCCGCGCAGCTGGTTGTCGATGCGCCGCGACTCGTGGCGTTCGGTGGCGATGATGCGCAGCCCGCCCTCGGCCTTGACCTTCTCGTGCAGGCCCTGCCACTCGTCGTGCAGCTTGTGCGAGCGCGAGTGCTTGTCTTCGTCGGGCAGCGCGTCATCGGCCTCGATCAACTGCACCTGCTTCTCGACGTTGCCCCCGAGCACGATGTCGGTTCCGCGGCCGGCCATGTTGGTCGCGATCGTGATGACGCCGGGGCGCCCCGCCTGCGCGACGATCTCGGCCTCTTTGGCATGCTGCTTCGCGTTGAGCACCTGGTGCGGCAACTTCTCCTTCGTCAACAGACCTGAGATCAGCTCCGAGTTCTCGATTGACGTCGTGCCCACGAGCACCGGCTGGCCACGCTCATGGCAATCGCGAATGTCTTTCGTGACCGCCTCGAACTTTTCGCGCGCCGTCTTGTAGACGAGGTCGAGCTCATCCTTGCGGATGGTCGGCTTGTTGGGCGGGATCACGACCGTTTCGAGGCCGTAGATTTCCTGGAACTCGTAGGCCTCTGTGTCGGCGGTGCCGGTCATGCCGGCGAGCTTGCCGTACATGCGAAAGTAGTTCTGGAACGTGATCGACGCGAGCGTCTGGTTCTCGCTTTGGATCTGCACGCTTTCCTTGGCCTCGACGGCCTGGTGAAGGCCATCGGACCAGCGGCGGCCCGTCATCAGCCGGCCGGTGAACTCGTCGACGATGATCACCTCGCCGTCCTGCACGACGTAGTGCTGATCGCGGTGGTACAGATGGTTGGCGCGCAGCGCAGCGTACACATGGTGCATCAGCGCGATGTTGGCCGCGTCGTACAGGCTCGCGCCGGCCGGCAACAGACCCGCCGCGGTCAGGATGCGCTCAGCATTCTCGTGGCCGTCTTCGGTGAGGTAGACCTGGTGAGTCTTCTCGTCGACGGTGAAGTCGCCCGGCTCGATGACGCCTTCGCCGGTGCGCAGGTCAAGCTCGCCGATCTGCTTCTTCAGCTGCGGCACGACCGCATTGATGCGCACGTAGAGCTCGGTGTGGTCTTCGGCCTGGCCGCTGATGATCAGCGGCGTGCGCGCCTCGTCGATCAGGATCGAATCGACCTCGTCGACGATCGCGTACGACAAGCCGCGCGCGACGCGATCGGCCGCGTCGTGGACCATGTTGTCACGCAGATAGTCGAAGCCGAATTCGTTGTTGGTTCCGTAGGTCACATCGGCGCGAAACGCCGCCTGCTTTTCTTCGCGCGACATCTGCGGCAGGTTGACGCCGACGCTCAGGCCGAGGAAGTTGTAGAGGCGACCCATCCATTCGGCGTCGCGCTTGGCGAGGTAGTCGTTGACGGTCACAACATGCACGCCCTTGCCGCCGATCGCGTTCAAGTACACCGGCAGCGTCGCAGCGAGCGTCTTGCCTTCGCCGGTGCGCATCTCGGCGATCTTGCCGTCATTGAGCACCATGCCGCCGATCAGCTGGACGTCGAAGTGGCGCATCTTCAATGTGCGCTTGCTGCCTTCACGAGCCACCGCAAAGGCTTCGGGCAGCAGGTCGGCGAGGGTCTCGCCTTTGCCGAAGCGCTCGCGAAACTCGTCGGTCTTGGCCTTCAATGCCGCGTCGTCGAGCGCTTCGAACTGCGGCTCGAGCGCGTTGATCTGCTGCACGACGCGACGATATTGCTTCAGCAATCGTTCGTTGCGACTACCGAAAATCTGGGTCAGAAGATTGGGCAACATGCGGCGCGTCGGGTTGGAAGCGGGAACGCCGGCGTCACGATGACGCCGGCGACAAGTCAGGCTGGATGGATATGCGGACACCCCCAGCCACTGCAAGGCCGGGTGCCAACCGCGGAACCCGCGATTTTACCCGCCGTCGTTCGCTGCCGCTGCGCTGCGCCGCGAGCGCGCGCCACGGGCCGCCGCCAGTGCCTTGGCGCCGCCGTCCCCGGAGGCCAGGAACTTGGTCGGGTTCTGCGGCACGCCGTCGACCAGCACCTCGAAGTGCAGGTGCGGCCCGGTCGATCGGCCCGACGTGCCGACCAGCCCGATCAATTGCCCGCGCTTGACGATGTCGCCGGTCTTGACGAGCATCTTCGAGGTGTGGGCATAGCGCGTGACGAGCCCTCTGCCGTGATCGATCTCGATCAGGTTGCCATACGCCGGATGGACTTCCGCGAGCTGCACCACACCGCCGGCTGCAGCGTTGATCGCCACGCCGATGTCGGCCGGAAAGTCGAGCCCGGTGTGCAGCGCCGCGCGGCCCGAGAACGGATCGGTGCGGAAGCCGAATCCCGAGCCCACCGGTCCTTCGACCGGCCGGCTGTTGGGGACCATCAGCATCGCGAGGCGCTTTTCCAAGAGGCGCGACTCGATCATCGTGAACAGGTCGGTGCTCTGGTCGGTCTGCTCGTCCAGCGCGCCGACGAGACCATTGAGCTGATCGAGCGACGGCGAATTCGCCGGCACGAACGGACCGCCCTTGCCGCCCGGCGCTTCGACGGGCTTCGCGACCTGGATCAGCTCATCGGGCTTGACGCCAGCCATGCCCGACACGCGCTCACCGATCGCTTCGAGCTTGATCAGCTTGGCCTGCATCTCGCCGACCTTGCGTGCCATCGCGTCCAAGTTTTCGCGCATGAACCGATCGCGCTGCGCGAACTCGTCGCGCACGACGAGCTTCATGACTTGGCTCACCAGCGGCCAGCCTTCGCGCGCGGCCTTGAGAAAAACGAAGTGGTAGATCGTTCCCGACAGCAGCGTGAGAATCGTCACCAGCGCGAGCGACGCGCCGAGCAGTTGCCAGCGGCCGATGTGGAGGACTCGCGTGCGCGCGATGCTGCCGTGGGTGATGAGAATCTGCATCGCTAAACTCCTCGGCGTGAGCACGAAGCCCCCACCGCTGGTTCCCAACTCGGTGCCTATCGCCGACGCCTTGGGCCGCAGCGCGCCGCTCATTCATCTGCGTGAGCGCCTCGTCGACTCCAACGCGCGCTTTGCCGCCATCCGCCACCACTTGCCTGCTGCGCTCGCGCCGCATGTCAAGCCCGGCCCAGTCGACGATGAAGGCTGGTCGCTGCTCGCCGCCAACGCATCCGTGGCCGCCAAACTGCGCCAACTCCAGCCCCGTTTCGAAGACACATTGCGTCAACGGGGATGGCAGGTTATCGCAATCCGTATCAAGGTTCAATCGAGCTGAGGTGGCCGATCTGAAACAGATGCTGCCGAGTGTCGGCAGCGCCGAAGCGTTGCTGCAACGGCGTATCGCGCGCTTCAGCGCGCGCTTCGTGCGGTGCGTCACGCGGACCACGCGAAACGCCTGTCAGGAAATGTGCGATGGTGCCGGCTATCCGAATCGAACGGATGACCTTCCGCTTACAAGGCGGGTGCTCTACCAGCTGAGCTAAGCCGGCGACGGGTCGCGCATTGTAAGTCGGCTACTTGATGCGCTTGAGCGTCGGACGGCCGCCCGACGGCGGCTCGGGCGGCGTGTCGTCAGCACGCTGTTGTGCCGATGCACCCGAAGTCGCCGGCGGCGAATCGGCGAGCGACAGTTTCTTCGGTCCCTTGAGCGCCGACACGCTCGCAGGCGCGGGCTCGGTCGCTTCGGCAGTCGGCGTCATGCCCGCAGGCGCATCGGCCGGCACCGGGAACGCCATGCCCTGGCCGTTCTCGCGCGCATAGATCGCGATGACGTGATCGACCGGCACGACGATCTCGCGCGAGGTGCCGCCGAAGCGCGCCTTGAATTCGATCGACTCGTTGCCGAGCTTCAAGGCGGTGGTCGCCTCGAAGCCGATGTTCAGCACGATCTCGTTGTTCTTCACGTACTCGGTGGGCACCTGCACGCTCGCGTCGACGAACACTGCCACGTACGGCGTGAAGCCGTTGTCGGTGCACCAGTCGTGCAGCGCACGAATCAGGTACGGCCGAGTCGACGTGCCGGTGGCGGCAGGAGGCGGTGCGGGCGTGGGCATCGGACGGCGGCGACGCAGCTTACTTGCGCATCACTTTCTCGGACGGGGTCAGCGCTTCGATGTAGGCCGGGCGCGAAAAGATCCGCTCGGCGTACTTCAACAGCGGCACCGCGTTCTTCGACATGTCGATGCCGTAGTAGTCGAGCCGCCACAGCAGCGGAGCGATGGCCACGTCGAGCATCGAGAAGTCGTCGCCGAGCATGTACTTGTTCTTCAGGAAGATCGGGGCGAGCTGCGTCAGCCGGTCGCGAATCTGCGAGCGCGCGCGCTCGAGCTGCTTGTCGGTCGGCTTGATGCCGCGCGACTCGAGCACGTTGACATGCGCGAACAGCTCCTTCTCGAAGTTGAGCAGGAACAAGCGCACCCGCGCGCGCGCCACCGGGTCGCCGGGCATCAGCTGCGGATGCGGGAAGCGCTCGTCGATGTACTCGTTGATGATGTGCGACTCGTAGAGGATGAGGTCGCGCTCGACCAGGATCGGCACCTCGTTGTACGGATTCATCAACGCAATGTCTTCGGGCTTGGCGAAGAGGTCGACATCGCGGATCTCGAAGTCCATGCCCTTCTCGAACAGCACGAAGCGGCAACGGTGCGAATAGGGGCAGGTGGTTCCGGAGTAAAGCACCATCATGAGCGTGGGCTCCTCAAAAAGGTCGGGATAGCAAGAAACGAGAAAACAGTGGACTGCCCGTCGAGGCGCGCCGCTGCGCAAAGAGCCTGGCGCCCTCGTCGAGGCGCAGGCGGGTCGAAGATCACTTCACGTCTTTCCAGTAGGCGGCGTTCAAGCGCCAGGTGATCACGGTGAACACGCCGAGAAACAGCAGCACCCACACGCCGAGACGAATCCGCAGCCCCTGCGACGGCTCGCCCATCCACTTCAGATAGGCGACGAGGTCGGCAACGCTTTCGTCGAACTGCTGCGCCGTCATCGTGCCCGGAGTCAGTTGCTCGAAACCGGCGAAGCGGTGCACCGTCTTGCTCTCGTCGTGCGGGTCCTTCTCTTCGATCGGCGGCTTGGCGGCACGTTGGCCCTCCAGCTCCCACAGCACGTTGGGCATGCTGACGTTGGGGAATGCGAGGTTGTTCCAGCCGGTGGCCTTGGTGTCGTCGCGGTAGTAGGTGCGCAAGTAGGTGTAGAGGTAGTCGGCACCGCTGCCGCCGCCGCCGGCGCGCGAGCGCGCGATCACCGACAAGTCGGGCGGGTTGGTGCCGAACCATTCCTTCGCCTGCTTCGGGTCGATCGCGGCTTTCATCACGTCGCCGACCTTGGGCGCAGCAAACAGCATGTTCTTCTTGATCTGCTCGTCGCTCAAGCCGATGTCGCGCAGCCGGTTGTAGCGCATGTAGGCCGCGCTGTGGCAGTTCAGGCAGTAGTTGACGAAGAGCTTGGCGCCATGCTGCAGCGCGGCCACATCGGAGATCTTCTCTTCGGGGAACTTGTCGAGCTGAATGCCGCCTTCGCTCGCAGCGGCCGCAGCGACGAGACCGAGCGAGAACAGCAGCGAGAGGATGATTCTTTTCATGGGGTCGTCTCCTGCGGCGTCAGTGGGCGGCGTAGGTCACGCGCTCGGGTACGGGCTTGAACTCGCCCATGCGGCTCCACCACGGCATCAGCAGGAAGAACGCGAAGTACAGCAAGGTCCCGACCTGCGACACGTAGTTGCCGGTGGCCGACGGCGGCTGCGCGCCGAGGTAGCCGAGCACGAGGAAGAAGAACACGAACACGCCGTAGACGTACTTGTGCCAGCTCGGGCGATAGCGGATCGACTTCACCGGGCTGTGGTCGAGCCAGGGCAGGAAGAACAGGATGACGACCGCGCCGCCCATCACGACAACGCCCCAGAACTTCGCGTCGAAGGTGTTGAGCAAGGCGATCAGGACGACCGCGCCGACCAGCAGCACGATCTTGCCGACGTTGCTGAAGCGGCCCTTCAACAGCGCCAGCACGGCTGCCACTGCAACCACGGCCGACAGCACGTAGACCATCAGGTCGGTGGTCGCGCGCAGCATCGAGTAGTACGGCGTGAAGTACCACACCGGGGCGATGTGCGCCGGCGTCTTCAGCGGGTCGGCCGGGATGAAGTTGTTGTACTCGAGGAAGTAGCCGCCGAGTTCGGGCGCGAAGAAGATGATCGCGCTGAAGATGATCAGGAACACGCTGACGCCGAAGATGTCGTGCACCGTGTAGTAGGGGTGGAACGGGATGCCGTCGAGCGGCCGGCCGAGTGCGTCTTTCTTCGCCTTGATCTCGACGCCGTCGGGGTTGTTCGAGCCGACTTCGTGCAGCGCGATGATGTGCGCGACCACCAGGCCGAGCAGCACCAGCGGCACCGCGATCACATGGAAGCTGAAGAAGCGGTTCAGCGTCGCATCGCCGACGACGTAGTCGCCGCGGATCAACAGCGCCAAGTCGGGGCCGATGAACGGCACCGCAGCGAACAGGTTGATGATGACCTGCGCGCCCCAGTAGCTCATCTGGCCCCACGGCAGCAGGTAGCCCATGAAGGCCTCGGCCATCAGGCACAGGAAGATGCCGCAGCCGAAGATCCACACCAGCTCGCGCGGCTTGCGATACGAGCCGTAGAGCAGCCCGCGGAACATATGCAGGTAGACGACGATGAAGAACGCCGACGCGCCCGTCGAGTGCATGTAGCGGATCAGCCAGCCCCACGGCACGTCGCGCATGATGTACTCGACCGACGCGAAAGCGAGGCTCGCGTCGGGCTTGTAGTGCATCGTCAGGAAGATGCCGGTGATGATCTGCATCACCAGAACCACCAGCGATAGCGAGCCGAAGATGTACCAAAAGTTGAAGTTCTTCGGCGCGTAGTACTCGCCGACATGCTCGTTCCACAGCTTCGTCGCCGGGAAACGGTTGTCGATCCAGACCATGAGTCTCTGAGCTGCGGTCGCGTTGGCGGGCGCTTCGATGTAGTCAGCCATGTCGTGTTCTCGTGAAGATGCCGTTGCTGAGTCGCTCGTCGGCAATCAAGCCTTCTTGTCCTCGCCGATGATCAGGCGGGTGGCCGACAAGTACATGTGCGGCGGCACCTCGAGGTTGTCAGGCGCGGGCTTGTTCTTGTAGACGCGACCGGCCATGTCGAAGGTCGAGCCGTGGCAAGGGCACAGAAATCCGCCGGCCCAGTCGTCGGGCAGCGATGGCTGCGCGCCGGGCTGGAACTTGTCGGACGGCGAGCAGCCGAGGTGCGAGCAGATGCCGACGGCCACCAGCACCTCGGGCTTGATCGAGCGGTACTCGTTGCGCGCGTAAGGCGGCGTGAGTTCGTCGGGCTTGCGCTCGGATTTCGGGTCGGCGAGCAGCGGGTCGACTTTGGGCAGCGCAGCCAGTTGCTCGGGCGTACGGCGAACGATCCACACCGGCTTGCCGCGCCATTCGATGGTGAGCTTCTCGCCCGGCTTCAATGCGCCGATGTCGACTTCCACCGGCGCTCCAGCGGCACGTGCGCGTTCCGACGGCTCGAACGAAGCGACGAAAGGAACGGCCGCCGCCACACCGCCCACCACGCCGGCACAACCCGACGCGATGAGCCACGTGCGCTTGCCGTTGTCGACTGGCTGATCACTCATGGAGATCCTCGAAAGAGACTGACTCAGGGGCAACCCGCGATTCTAACGGACGCGTCAAGAGGGTCTGCCTGGTTTGACGGGTACGCGAGCGCTGTTCAATACTCTGCGGCGCACGACAAGGAGGCACGCATGAGTTTCGCCAGCGAGTTCAAGCAATTCGCCGTGAAAGGCAATGCAGTCGACCTCGCAGTCGGCGTGATCATCGGCGCCGCGTTCGGCAAGATCGTCGACTCGTTGGTCGGCGATCTGATCATGCCGATCGTCGGCCGCATCTTCGGCGGCCTGGATTTTTCGAGCTACTACATCGGACTCGCGGGTCAACCCGCCGGCTTGCCGCTGGCCGAAGCGAAGAAGCTCGGCGCCGTGTTCGCATACGGCAACTTCATCACCATCGCGATCAACTTCGCGATTCTCGCGTTCATCATTTTTCTGATGGTCCGCCAGATGAATCGCCTGAAAGACCAAGCACCAGCGGCGGCCGCGCCACCGCCCGAAGACGTGTTGCTGCTGCGCGAAATCCGCGATTCGCTGAAGAAGTAGCGGGCTTCACCCCCTTACTCCCGGGCGTCGCCGGCCGGTTTGGGCCCATACTTCATCGTTGGGAGATGCCAATCCAAAAAGGTTAATAAAGGTAAGCGGCCCTGGTTGCGATGAACCCGACCGATCTGCGATTGCCGCCCGTCATGGACGCGGCGCTCAGCCACGTCAAGGCGACAGTGTCGACGGTCGCCGAGCGGGTTGCCCAAGGGCTGGCGACGCAGGCGCAGTCGAGTGCGCGAACCAGCGAACGCGACCTGCTGCTGGCGACCCAGATCGACCTGCGCCGCAAGATCAACGCCTTTCATCTGTCGTTCACCAAGGCATTGACCGACAAGGTCACCGAAGAAGTCTTGCCGCGCGATTCACGGCGCAAGCAAGTCGCCACCGACTGGCAGTCGCTGACGCTCGTGGAAGACCATGAGTTCGATCAGCGCATGCTGTCCGACCGCATCAGCCAGCAGATCTCGCACACCTGCGAATGGGAACTTCGCGAGATGGCGGCCTACATGGGCGCTGTACTCGGCATCGGCCGCGCCGACGAGGAGCGCAACCCGCTGCGCGCAGACGTGCTCAGCAGCGCGATCTGCAGCGGCCTGCTGGCCGTGACTGCCGATCCCGAAGGACGCAAGCTGCTGGCGCGCGAGATGGGTCACGCGATGGGCCAGGCGATGCCCGAGTGCTACTCGGCGATCGTTCAAGACCTGCAGCGCCGCAATATCCACCCCGTCGGCCTCGCGGTGAAGACCGTCGAAGGTCCCGGCAACACCTTGCCCGGCTATCAATCGGGCTACGCGAGCGTGCGCGACACGCTGCAGTCGACGCGAACTCAGCCGAGTGATTTCACCGGCTCTTCGGGCTCCGACTTTCACGGCAGTCATTCCGGTGGCCACGTCCGCTCGGGACGCGACAACTCGGCGACCCAGCCCGCATCGTTTTTCGGTGGTGGCGGCGGTGGTGGTGGCGGTGGCGGAGCGAGCGGCAGCGCCGCCGACTCGAGCGGCCGCGCAGTCTCCGAAGCCGACGCGCACTTGATGAACCTGCTGCGCCGCCTGACCTTCCTCGCGAGCCGGCCCGGCGTTCTCGATCCGGCGATCACTGGTCAGTCCACCGCCGCCTACAGCACAACCGGCGGCCGCGGGCGCAGCGGCGCGATGGGTTTGCAAGGTGCGGCGAGCGGGCTCGGCGCCGCTGGCGGTGCGGCCGCGGGCGGCATGGGTTACGGCGAAGGCCTGCAAGGGCTGATGGCAGTGAACCTGATTCGCGCCCACCGCGAAGAGCTGTTGCAGGCGTCGACCGGCAAGCTCGATCACATGGTGATCGACGTGGTCGGAAGCCTGTTCGATCAGATCCTGTCCGACTCGCGCGTGCCGCCGCAAATGGCGCGCCAGATCGCGCGGCTGCAGTTGCCGGTGCTGCGCGTCGCGCTCGGCGACCCGACCTTCTTCTCGTCGCGTAAGCATCCGGTGCGCCGCTTCGTCAACCGGCTCGGCTCGCTCGCGTGCGCGTTCGACGATTTCGACGACGGGCCCGGCAAGCAACTGCTCGACCGCGTGCGCGAGCTGGTGCAGGAAATCGTCGAGGGCGATTTCGATCAGCTCGAGCTCTATGCGGCCAAGCTGAGTGCGCTCGAAGCCTTCATCGCCAACCAGACCGAAGACGACGCGAAGACCCACGCCGCGGCCGAAGTGCTGGAGACGAAGGAGTCGGAGCTGCGGGTGCAGCAGCGCTACATGATGCAGCTGCAGTCGGCGCTCGCCACGGTGAACATGCCCGACTACCTGCGCGTCTTCGTCACGCAGGTGTGGAGCCAGGCGCTGGTGTACGCGAATCGCCGCCACGGCACCGACTCGGATGCGGCCAAGCGCTTCCTGATGCAGCTGCCCGCGCTGATGAAGGACTTGAACGAAGGCATGCGGCTGATCGGCTGGCCCGAGGCCGCGCAAAAGGACTTCTTCGCCAAGCTGTTGCCGTCGCACGCGGAGTCGCTGAAGGCGCCGCCGATGACCGAGCTCGACCACAACATGCTGGCCAAGCAGCTCGAAGGCGTCTTCAATTCGAAGATCCCGGGAGCGCACGATTTTTCGCGCGCCGAGCCGGTGGTGATGGAGTCGGCCGAGATCGAGCAGAGCTTCTCGCCCGACGAGGCCCAGCGCGTCGGCCTGATCGAAGAGAGCACGGTCGACTGGTCGGGCGAGGTCGACATCGATCTGAGCGCGTTTGCGCAAGACGACGCGCAGGACAGCACCGACACCGCACCCATCGATCTCGATCTGGACATCAACCTCGACCTCGTCGCCGCCGACCCGGCCGAGCCGTCTCACGGGCCGCGCCTCATCGATCACATCCGCCTCGGCTTCGCCTACCAGATGCTGCTGAAGGATCAGTGGCAGAAGGTGCGGCTGAGCTACGTCAGCCCGGGGCGCAGCTTCTTCGTTTTCACCCGCGGCCACAAGCACCAGGAAACGATCTCGCTCACCGCGCGCATGCTCGCGCGCATGTGCGAAACCAACCGCATGCGCGCCGTGGAAAGCGCGTACTTGATGGAGCGCGCGACCTTGCGCGCGCGCAAGCAACTCGCAGCCTTGAAGACAGCGCCGGGACGGCACTGACGCCGCCGCGGCGGACGCATCAACCCCGCGCGAGCAATCGCGCCATGCGGACTGCGGCAGCGAGGCTGGACGCATCGGCTTTGCCGGTGCCCGCGATGTCGAACGCGGTGCCATGGTCAGGACTCGTGCGGACGAACGGCAGACCGAGCGTCACGTTCACCCCATGCTCGACGCCCAAGTACTTCACGGGGATCAAGCCGTGGTCGTGAATCATCGCGCCCGCGATGTCGAACGCGGTGCCATGGTCAGGACTCGTGCGGACGAACGGCAGACCGAGCGTCACGTTCACCCCATGCTCGACGCCCAAGTACTTCACGGGGATCAAGCCGTGGTCGTGAATCATCGCGATGACGATGTCGAACTCACCCGGGTGTTGCGCGGTGTTGCGCGCGCGCATGAACACCGTGTCGGGTGCGAACGGCCCGCGCGCATCGATGCCCTCGGCGCACGCCGCTGCGATGGCCGGCGCGATGATGGCGATCTCTTCGCTGCCGAACAGACCGCCCTCACCGGCGTGCGGATTCAATCCCGCCACCGCGATGCGCGGCCGCGGCTGGCCCCACGCGGCGGCGGCGCGCTGTGCGATGCGCAAGGTGTCGAGCACCGCGTCGATCGTGATCGCGTCGATCGCGCGGCGCAGCGACAGATGGATCGTCACCAGCACCGTGCGCAGCTCATCGTTGGCGAGCATCATCCGCACCGCCGGCACCCGGCCGTCGACCGCAGCAAGCGACTGCAGCATCTCGGTGTGACCCGGAAAGCCGACCCCCGCCGCGGCCAGCGCTTCCTTGTGAATCGGCGCGGTGACGATGCCGGCGACTTCGCCCGCCATCGCGAGCGCCGCCGCTTGGCGGATGCAGGCCGCGGCCGCCGCACCGGCGCGCGCATCGACTTGGCCGAGCGGGGCGCGCAGCAAGTCGGCCGGCAGCTCATCGGCCTGCAGCACCGGGATGCATTGCGGCGGCGCCTCCAACGCGTCGGCGGGGCGCTCGATGCGCGCCACCGCAAGCATCCCGCCGGTCAGCGTGGCCGCGCGGCGCAGCACACCGACATCGCCGATGACGAAGCATCCCGACGCTTCGCTGTTGCGAAACAGCTTGGCGATGATCTCGGGTCCGATACCGCACGCATCGCCTTGCGTGATCACGAGCGGCAATGCGCTGTTCATGCCGCGAAGGTCGATGCGAGCCGCTTCCGTGCCTCGTCGTAGGCATCCGGATGCCGGCTCTTCAGATACGCCAGGTCGCGAGCGACGCGCTCGACCCGCTTCAGCGCTTCGCCGCGCTTGATGCCGTCGATCTTCGCGGCCAGTGTCAGGAAATCGTCGAGGCACTTCCTACTGTCGTCGGACAGCTCGGGCTGCTCGGCGAGTTGGCTTTTCACCAGCACTGCCAACGCGTCGGTGATGTGGCCGAGCTGGCGTCCGTAGCTGTGCTGCTCGACGATCTCGCGCTCGGTGTCGGGCGCGTTCGAATTGTTCTCGGTGACGTTGATCACGTTGCCGAGCGTCCAGCCTGGGTTGATCGGCTGCGTCAAGCTCTGCGGCGCGAAGCTCAGCAGCGAGGACCAGCTGCGCGCCAACGCGAGTGGCCACATGAAGCTCGCGGCGAGCGTGGCCGCCGGGTCATTGCGCGAAGTCGTGTCCATCGGTCTTCCTGCTGGTTTCGTGCTGCGCGCCGAGTCCGCAGGCCATTCGGCCCATAATTCATTCACTCATGCGCAGAACCTGGCTCATTTTCTCCCAAGCAGTCACCGTCGCGGTGGCGTTGATCTTCGTTATCGCAGCGCTGAAGCCCGACTGGCTGCAGCGCCGTCAGGTGTCGGGGCTGCCGAGCGGCCTGTCGATCAACGCAGTGCAGCCCGTCGCACTCACGCCGGGCGGCTCGGTCAACGCGCCCAACAGCTATGCCGGCGCCGCCAAGCGCGCGTCGCCGGCGGTGGTCAGCATCACGACGAGCAAGGCGCCGGCGCGCGGACCGCACGCCAATGATCCGTGGTTCCAATTCTTCTTCGGCGACCGCGCGCGGCAGATTCAAGAAGAGCCGCAGGTCGGGCTTGGCTCCGGCGTCATCGTTTCGACCGATGGCTATTTGCTGACCAACAACCATGTGATCGACGGTGCCGACGAGATCGAGGTGCTGCTCGCCGACGGACGGAAGGCGCGCGCCAAGGTCGTCGGCGCGGACCCTGACACCGACGTTGCGGTGCTGAAGATCAGCCTCGATCGGCTGCCCGCGATCACCTTCGGCGACACCGATGCGCTGCAGGTCGGCGACGTGGTGCTCGCGATCGGCAACCCGTTCGGCGTCGGCCAGACGGTGACCTCGGGAATCGTGAGCGCGCTCGGGCGCAACCAGCTCGGCATCAACACCTTCGAGAATTTCATCCAGACCGACGCGGCCATCAACCCCGGCAATTCAGGCGGTGCACTGGTCGACGCCAACGGCAATCTGCTCGGCATCAACACGGCGATCTTTTCGCGCACCGGCGGCAGCCTCGGCATCGGCTTCGCGATTCCGGTGAGCACCGCCAAGCTGGTGATGGACGGCCTCGTCAAGGATGGCCAAGTCACGCGCGGCTGGATCGGCGTCGAGCCGCGCGATCTGACACCCGAGATCGCCGAGACCTTCAACCTGCCGATCAAGGAAGGCGTTCTGATCACCGGCGTGCTGCAGGAAGGCCCGGCGAGCGCCGGCGGCATGCGCCCCGGCGACGTCGTCGTGAAGGTCGCCAACACCCCCGTGTCGAACACGTCGCAGTTGCTTACCGCGGTGGCCGCACTCAAGCCGCAAACGTCGGCAACGATCGCTGTACAGCGCGGCGACAAGGCGCTAGAGCTCAAGGTGACGGTCGCGCAGCGGCCGAAGCTTCCGCTGCGGCGCGAGCGCTGAAATTCGCTAGGGCACGCGCGTCTCTTCGCTCGGCGCCTGCGTGTGCTTGATGAACACCTGCGCGGCCCAGATGCCCATCTCGTACAGCAGGCACATCGGGATCGCCAGCGCGAGCTGCGACACGATGTCGGGCGGCGTGATGATCGCGGCGACGATGAACGCGAGCACGATGAAATAAGCGCGAAAGCTCTTGAGCTTCTCGACGCTGACGAGGCCCATTCGCGCCAGCACGACCACCGCGATCGGCACCTCGAACGCAGCGCCGAAGGCAATGAACATCGTCAGCACGAAGCTCAGGTAAGCCTCGATGTCCGGCGCTGGCGTGATGCTCTTCGGAGCGAAGCTTTGGATGAAGGTGAAAACCTTGCCGAACACGAAGAAGTAGCAGAACCCGACGCCGACGAAGAACAGCAGCGTGCTCGAGACGACCAGCGGCAGCACCAATTTCTTCTCGTGCGAGTACAGGCCCGGCGCGACGAAGGCCCAGGCCTGATACAGCACGACCGGCAGCGCGAGCAGGAACGCGGCCATCAGCGTGATCTTCAGCGGCACCATGAACGGCGAGATTACGTTGGTCGCAATCAGCTTGGTCCCCTCGGGCAGGTGTGCCACCAGCGGCTGCGCGAGCAAGTCATAGAGGCCGGCCGGGCCGGGCCAGACCGCGAGCACCCCGAAGCAGATGCCCACCGCGATCAGCGCGCGGACCATCCGGTCGCGCAGCTCGATCAGGTGCGAAACAAATGGCTGCTCGGTGCCCTCGAGTTCATCCGGGCGAGGTTGGTCGGCCATGTGGGCTCAAGTGAACGTGCGTGGAGGCCGAAAGCGCGCGACACGCGCCGCTCCCGACTGCGCCCGAACGCGAACCCCATTGCGCTGCTTGTACCACTGCGGCGTCGCGCCGCGCTTCAAGCGCCAGTTCTTCTTCGGGTGCTTGTAGGCCGGCGGCGTCGGCGAGAAGTCGTGCTCGACGCCAATCGACGTCGATGAGGGGTCGGCGTCGGACCAGCTCTTGTTCAGCTCGGCTGTGGTCTGGTGGATTTCGTTGGAGACCGTCTGCTCGACATCGCGCGCCGCGTCCTCGAACTGGGTCTTCATCTTCTTCAGCTCTTCGAGCTCGATCGATCGGTTGACCTCGGCCTTCACGTCGGCCACGTAGCGCTGCGCCTTGCCGAGCAGGTGGCCCACCGTGCGCGCGACTTTCGGCAGGCGCTCGGGCCCGATGACGATCAAGGCCACCGCGCCGATCAGCGCAATCTTGTCGAAGCCGAAGTCAATCATGCGGCGATGTGCTCACCGGCGAAGGCATCACGACTTGGTTTTCGCTTCCACATCGACGGTGTTGGCGTCGGTGGCGCTCTTTTGTGCGGTGACCTGCTGCGGCGGTGCGGCGGCGTCGTTGTTGTTGGCGGCGCCGTCTTTCATCCCGTCCTTGAAGCCCTTGACCGCCCCGCCCAGGTCTTGCCCGATGTTCTTGAGTTTCTTGGTGCCGAACACCAGCACGACGATCAGCAGCACGATGAGCCAGTGCCAGATGCTGAATGAACCCATGACTTTTCTCCTAACGACGAATGTTGAATTTTAGGCCCGCGGTGTATCCCTGCCGCGAGGCGGATCGGTGATCAACCGCGCGCCCACGGCCGCGGACCGCCCATCACGTGCATGTGCAGGTGCTGCACCTCCTGCATGCCGTCGGCGCCGGTGTTGATCAGCGTGCGAAACCCGTTCGTCACGCCCTGCTCGCGGATCAGCTTGGGCGCGAGCGCAAGCATGCGGCCGAGCATTTTCTCGTGCTGCTGCGGCGTGGTGTCGTACAGGCTCACGATGTGTGTCTTTGGAACGATCAGGAAGTGCACCGGCGCCCAGGGGTGAATGTCGTTGAAGACCAGCAGGTCCTCGTCTTCGTAGACCTTGGTGCAGGGAATCTGGCCGGCGATGATCTTGCAGAAGATGCAGCTGGGGTCGAGGCTCATCGATTCAAGCTCCTTCAAGCGGGCATGACCGGCTTGCCCTCGTTGAGCTTGAGCCAGCCTTTGACGACGCGATAAATCATCCAGACCCAGGCGGCGAACAGGATGAAGAACCCCACCAGCACCCAGATCAGCAAGAAGCCGACGATGCCCCACACCAGCCCCCACCAGAAGCTGCGGATCTGCCAGTCGAAGTGGCTCTCGTACAGCGTGCCGCGAACGTCGTCACGCTTCACGTAGTTGATGACGATGCCGACGATCGCCGTCACGCCCCACAGAAAGCTCAGTGCCTGCAGCGCGTAGACCACCATCGTGATGTTCTTCAGGCCGGCGAGCTCTTCGGCGCTCTTGGCGCTGCCGCCGTCAACGGAAACGATCTCGTTCATGACTTGTCCTCCTGATCACGCTGCTGCGCTTTGCGTGAGGCGAACTCTTCGAGGCCCGACAGGCCCTCACGGCGCTCGAGCTCGGCCAGCACGTCGGCCGGCGTCAGGCCGAAGGCGCTCAGCGCGAGCATCGAGTGAAACCACAGGTCGGCCACTTCGCCGACGATCTTCTTCGCATCGCCGTCCTTCGCCGCCATCACCGTCTCGGTCGCTTCCTCGCCGATCTTCTTCAGGATCGCGTCGGTGCCCTTGTGAAACAGGCGCGCGACATAGCTCTTGTCCGGGTCGCCGCCTTTGCGCTGCTCGATAACGGCGGCGAGCCTCGCGAGCGTGTCGTTGCTGGTCATTTGTAGATGCGCTCCGGGTCTTTCAAGACCGGGTCGACGGCGTGCCAGGCGCCGTCCTTGTAGACCTGGAAGAAGCACGAGTGGCGTCCGGTGTGGCAGGCGATGCCGGGAGAGTGGCCAAGTTGCTCGACCTTCAGCAGCACGACATCGTTATCGCAGTCGAGGCGCAGCTCGCGCACCTTCTGGATGTGGCCCGACTCTTCGCCCTTGTGCCAGAGACGATTGCGCGAGCGGCTCCAGTAGACGGCCTCGCCGATCTCGGCCGTGCGGGCCAGTGCATCGCGGTTCATGAAGGCGACCATCAGCACGTCGTTGCTGCCGACTTCCTGCGCGATGGCCGGCACCAGGCCTTGCGCGTCCCACTTCACTTCGTCGAGCCAATTCATCGGGTCAGTGTAGCAATCAAGCCTCATGCGTCGGACCAGCAAAGCCGCGTTCCGAAGCGAACCATTCGAGCACCGGCACCGTCCCCGGCAGCACCGGCGTCACGTCGACCGGCAGCGTCTGCCAGGCCATCGCCTGCTGCTCACGCATCTCGAACTCGCCGCTCCACTCGAATACCTTGCAGAAGTGCAGCCGGACGCGGGCATGCGCATAGTCCATCAGCTCGATCTTCCATGGCTGCGCAGCAGCGATCGTGATGCCGAGCTCTTCGTGCAGCTCGCGGCGCAGTGCTTGCTCGACCGATTCACCGGCTTCGAGCTTGCCGCCGGGAAATTCCCAGTAGCCGGCGTAGACCTTGCCTTCGGGGCGCGAGGTCAGCAGGAAACGCCCATCGCGATTGATCAACACGCCCACCGCCACATCGACCGGCGTGCGCTCGCTGCCGGCGCTCAAGTCTGATGCCTTCCGGAATAGTCCTTCGCGAACTGGAACGCCACGCGGCCCGAGCGCGAGCCGCGCTCGAGCGCCCACACCAGCGACTCCTGTCGCGCGGCCAGGATGGCGGCTTCGTCGACGCCGAACCCGCGCAGCCACGTCGCGACGATCGCGAGGTATTCGTCCTGGCTGAACGGATAGAAGCTGACCCACAGGCCGAAGCGCTCGGACAGCGAGATCTTCTCTTCGACGACCTCGCCCGGATGCACCTCGCCGTCTTCCATGTGCTGGTAGCTCAGGTTCTCTTTCATGTACTCGGGCAGCAAGTGGCGGCGGTTGCTGGTCGCGTAGACGAGCACGTTGTCGGTCGCCTGCGAGACCGAGCCGTCGAGGATGGACTTCAGCGCCTTGTAGCCGGGCTCGCCTTCGTCGAAGCTCAAGTCGTCGCAGAACACGACGAAGCGCTCGGGCCGATCGGCCACCAGGTCGACGATGTCGGGCAGGTCGACGAGGTCGGTCTTGTCGACCTCGATCAAGCGCAGTCCCTGCGACGCGAACTCATTGAGGCAGGCCTTGATCAGCGAGCTCTTGCCGGTGCCGCGCGCGCCCGTCAGCAGCACGTTGTTGGCCGAGCGGCCGGCAATGAATTGCTCGGTGTTGCGCACCAGCCGCTCCTTCTGCGGCTCGATCTCGCGCAGGTTCGCCAAGCGGATCGTCGCGACGTGCTGAACCGGCTCGAGACGGCCCGACCCACCGCGCTTGCGGTAGCGAAACGCGACCGACGCGGTCCAGTCGGGTGCGGCGAGCGAATGCGGGAATACCGCTTCGAGTCGTCCGAGCAGCGCGTGGGCGCGCGCAATCAATGCATCGAAATCGGCCATCCGCGGAGTTTATGAGACGCAGCGTCAGCGTCTTGCCGCCGAACGCGATCTGCGTCGGCGGCGGATCAAGCCACCATCAGGCCCAAGACGGCATCGAGGAATTCGGTCGGGCTGCGCTTGAAGCCAGAGCGGGCATAGCGCTGCAGGCGGCCGACCGCGAACGCAGTCAGCATCGAGGCCTGCGCATTCGCGTCGACGGTGGGCGTGACCGAGCCCGAGGTCTCGGCGGCGAGGCGCAGGCTCTGTCGAAGTTGCGACTCGATGCGGTCGAAGAACTGGTTCATCCGCGTCAGCAACCGGTCGTTCTCGAACACCAGCGCGTCGCCGACCATCACCCGCGTCATCCCGGGGTTCTTCTCGCCGAACTGCAGCAGCACGGTCAGCACTTTTTGCGCCTGCACCTGGCCCGCGGTCTCGCGTTCATTGATCTGGTTCGCGAGCGTGAACACGCTTTGCTCGATGAACTCGATCAGCCCTTCGAACATCTGCGCCTTGCTGGCGAAGTGGCGATACAGCGCGGCCTCGGAGACATCGAGCTTGGCGGCGAGCGCAGCAGTGGTGATGCGCTCGGCGCCGGGTTGCTCGAGCATCGCCGCCAGCGTTTGCAGAATCTGCACGCGGCGCTCGCCGGGCTTGGGTCGCTTGCGAACGCCGCCGGACGCTTTGCCCTCCGGCTCGGTCACGACGGTGTCTTCGGGTTCGATGTCAGGCTTGGATGTCATCTCGAGTGCACCACAACGACCGCAACGTTTGTATCCGCTTGATTCTTGCACACACGTATGCAGGCTTGTGACAAGGGTGAACGCCAACTTCACCGCGCAGGCGCGCAGCGTGAATTGCGCCACGAAGGTAGCGTTGCATCCAGGCTGTGCGCATGCCCACGGCGCGCGCCGAGCGCTGGTGGGCAAGCGTGTCCTCGACCAGCACGCAGCGGCTTGGCCGGACCTTCAGCCGCGCCGCGACGTGGCGCAGCATGCGCGCGTCGGGCTTGGGCCGGTGCTGGCCGAACATCGTCATGTCCTCGATGCTGATGACGCCGTCGAAGCACGCCGCCAGCTTGAGCGTCTCCAGCACCCGCAGCGCGTACCCGCGCGGCGCATTGGTCAGGATGAACTTTCGCCCGGGCAGCCGGCGCAGCGCGGCGCGGTCGTGCGCGCTGGTGCGCAGCCGCTGCTCCAACCCGGGCAGCCGGTGCGTCTGCTCGAGAAAATGGGAGGCCTTCACGCCATGGTGCTTGACGAGGCCGAGCAACGTCGCGCCATAGCGCTTCCAGTAATGCTGGCGCAGTGCCCAGGCCTCGTCGTGCGGCAGTTTCAGGTGCAGGGCGATGTACTCGGTCATCGCGAGGTTGGTCGGCCCGAATGCCGCGTGCGATGCGTCGTGCAGCGTGTTGTCGAGGTCGAAGAGCCAGGTCGTGCGGCCGCGCGCGCTCACCGCAGCTCCGCGACGAAGAAGTGGCCAGGCGCCGGAGTGGCCGGCTTCAGCTCATGCACGCGCACGAGCTCGTGCGACACGGCCTGCGCGAAGCGTGGACCGTCGAAAACGAAGCTGTGGAACTCGCCGTTCTCGCCGCAGGCGTCGACACGGTCCGGCAAGTCGGCGATGAAGCGCTCATCGAACTCGCGGCCGCAAAAGCTCGCGTCGAGAAATCGCGCATCGACGCAGACGACGCGCGCGCGATAGCCGAGGCCGAGCAGCTCGTCGACCAGCGCGCGGCGCGGCGCCTGCCACAGCGGCAGCACCGCGGTGATGCCGGCAGCGCCGCAGACTTTTTCTTCCCAGTCGCGATGCGCCTGCAGGTCGATGTCGCCGAAAAGGCCATGGGTGATGCCAAGGCTTGCGAACGCGTCGAGCTGATCGGTGAACACCGTCTGGTAGTCGGTCCACGACGCGCGGCGCATCACGAGAGGGATGCCGAGCGCGTCGGCCTGCGCCTGCATCAGGTGCGGCGGCAACGCATGGGAGCGCGAGCGCTCGCCGGTCTCGTCGAACATCGCGAGCAGCGCGTCGACCCGGTAGCCCGCGTCGAGCGCGCGGTGCAAGGCAAGCATCGAATCCTTGCCGCCGCTCCAGGAAAAGAAACTACGCCGCCCCTTGGGGGCAGGAGCGAAGCGACTGGGGGGCTCAATGACTTCTAATCATGGTGCCGTAGGCTTGCTCGGTGAGGACTTCGAGCAGCATCGCGTGCGGCACCCGTCCGTCGATGATGTGCACCGTGTTGACGCCGTTCTTCGCCGCGTCGAGCGCCGACGCGATTTTCGGCAGCATGCCGCCGGAGATCGTGCCGTCTTCGAACAAGTCGTCGATCTCGCGGGCCGACAGGTTCGTCAGCAGATTGCCTTGCTTGTCGAGCACGCCGGGGATGTTGGTCAGCATCATCAGCTTCTCGGCCTTCAGCACTTCGGCGAGCTTGCCGGCGACGACGTCGGCATTGATGTTGTAGTTGGCGTTGTCGCTGCCGAAGCCGAGCGGCGAAATCACCGGGATGAACTGATCGTCCTGCAGCGCTTTGACGACGCTCGGGTCGATCGACTCGATCTCGCCGACCTGCCCGCCGGATCAGGCCGCCGTCGCGACCGGTCAGGCCCACAGCCTTGCCGCCGGCCACGTTGATGAGGCCGACGATGTCCTGCTGCATCTGCCCGGCCAGGACCCATTCGACCACCTCCATCGTCTCCGCGTCGGTAACCCGCATGCCCTGGATGAAGGTGCCCTTCTTGCCGACCTTGGCGAGCGCCTCGTCGATCTGCGGTCCGCCGCCGTGAACGACGACCGGGTTCATGCCGACGAGCTTGAGCAGCACCACGTCTTCGGCGAAGTCCTGCTGCAGCGCCGGGTCGGTCATCGCATTGCCGCCGTATTTGATGACGATGGTCTTGCCATGAAAGCGCCGGATGTAGGGCAGTGCCTCGGCGAGGATCTCGGCCTTGTCGCGCGGCGAGATGTGGCTCAGATCGGGCGGCGTGTGGTGGGGCGCAGCGGGAGGCTCGGCTTTCATGACAGCAGTCTTTCGCAGATGAATCAACAGCGGCAAATTGTAGAGGTCAGTACGTTCTGCCGCGGCGGTACTGCGCGTGCGACTTGCGTGCCAAAGTGGCGCCGCGCGCGATCGCCGCGAACGACGCGCCCGCATGTGCATGGCAGATCGCCA
>VBCQ01000474.1 GCA_005882155.1 Betaproteobacteria bacterium | reverse complement strand
AAGCGACGACCGGCGAGGAAGGTGTGCGCCTCGCGCTCGAGCACCGACCCGATCTCGTGCTGATGGACATCCAGCTGCCCGACATCAACGGCATCGAGGCCTTCGAGCGGATTCGCGCCGACACGGACACTGCGGCCGTTCCGGTGGTGGCGTTCACCGCCTCGGTCACGCCGACCGATCGCAACCGCATCACCCAAGCCGGGTTCAGCGGATTCGTCAGCAAGCCGATCCAACTGAAGGAGTTCCTCGCCACGGTGAAGCGCATGCTGGAAGGCGGCGCATGAACACGCAACCGACGATCCTCGTCGTCGACGACACGCCGGCCAACGTCAAGCTGCTGGTCGACGTGCTGGCGGCCAAGGGCTATGCGATGTTGTCGGCCGCCGACGGCGAGGAGGCGTTGGCAAGGATCGCCGAACACGCATCCGCGCCGATCCTGCGACCGCGCTGTTGCCCGTCGTACTATGCACCTCGCTTGATCCGCATCAGGAGCGCATCAGCGGCATCGAAGCCGGTGCCGACGACTTCCTGTCCAAGCCGGTCAATCAGCAGGAGCTGTTCTCGCGCGTGAAGTCTCTGCTGCGAATCAAGTCGCTGCAGGACGAAGTCAAGACACAGGCCGCGCAACTCGCGCGCTGGAACGAGACACTCGAGGCGCGCGTTCGCGAGCAGGTCGGTGAGCTCGAGCGGCTGGCGCGGCTGAAGCGCTTCTTTTCGCCGCCGCTCGCGGAAGCGATCGTCCAGGGTGGCGGCGAGGAGTTGCTGAAGGCGCACCGGCGCGAGATCAACGTCGTCTTCATCGACCTGCGCGGCTTCACCGCGTTCACCGACCGCGCCGAGCCCGAAGAAGTGATGGAGCTGCTGCAGGTGTATCACGCGACGATGGGCCGCATCGTGCTCGCCCACGACGGCACGCTCGAACGCTTCGCCGGCGATTCGCTGATGGTGTTCTTCAACGACCCGCTGCCGATCGCTCGCCCGGCGGAGCAGGCGGTGCGCATGGCGCTTGCGATGCAGCAGGCGTTTCCGCCGCTGGGCCGCGAGTGGAACAAGCGCGGCTACGAGCTCGCGCTCGGCTGCGGCATCGCGCAAGGCTACGCGACGCTCGGCGCGATCGGCTTCGAAGGGCGCTGGGACTACGCGGCGATCGGCAGCGTCACCAACCTCGCCGCCCGCCTGTGCGCCGAGGCGGCGGGCGGGCAAGTGCTGATCGACCGCAAGACGATGGCGAAGGTTGAAGACCTGGTCGAGGCGTCGCCGGTCGGGCCACTGAATCTGAAGGGCTTCGCCCAGTCGGTGGCGGCATTCACGGTCGCGGGGCTGAAGCCTGCGGGTTGAAGCGCAAATCACCGCCGCCCCGACGCGACGACCACGCCGATCGGCACATCGGTGAACGTGCCGTCGTAGCACTGGCGAAATTCGGCGATCGCTTCGGCGCGCGCGGCTTCGCGCGTTGCTGCATCGAAGCTGTCGATGTACGGTTGCATCGGTACGGCGACGTCGTAGAACTGCTGCCAGAGCTCTTCCGGCGGTCTGGGCCACGGCGCTGGCAGCACGCGCGACTCTTCGGCAATCGCCGAGAAGCCGGCGCGCTCGAGCTCGGCAGACAGGCTGCCCTTCGTCGCGAAGCGCAACGGCTGCGGCACATCCGCAGGCATGGGCGGAAGCTCGCGGCGCTTGACGAAGGGCCCGAGCGCACTCAGCACGTAGCGGTTCGTGTCCAGGCCGCCCCAGCAAACGAACGCAGCGACGCCGCCCTGCCGCAGCACGCGCCTGATTTCGGCCAACGCCTTGGTGCAATCCCAGAAGTACATTGCGCCGAGCCGCACGGTGACGGCGTCGAAGCTTCGATCGGGAAACGGCAGCTCGTGCGCATCGGCTTGGCGAAAGTCGATGTTCGTGCACCCGGCGGCACGCGCGTTGTCTTCGGAGATCGCGAGCATGTCGGCGGCGAGATCGGTTGCGGTGACATGGCCGCTCGCGCCGACCAGCTTGCTCAGCGTGATCGCCGGTTCACCGGTGCCACTCGCGATATCGAGCACGCGCATTCCCGGCTTGATGCCGGCGGCGTCAACCAATGCCGCGGTCATCGCGGCCAACTGGACTGCGAACTTCGGGTGCCACTTGCGCCACGCTGCGGTCGTGGAGTTCGCGGTCCACTCGTCGACCACCATGGCTTTGAACTGCGTTTCCATTTGATTTCCTTTCGTGCGGCTCGCGGCACATGCCGCGTGCTGAGAACCTATCCGTGAATAAGGCAGGGCTGTCTTATTCACGGATAGGTTCTTACACTGCGCCATTCACTGCGCTGGCGAAATACGCATGTCGGCGTAGTCGCAGGAGGCGCGGCATGCCGTTCCCGCAGGAGACGCTGAGGCTCGTTCTCGGCTGCGTCTACGATCTCTACCGACATCGCGTCGCGGCGGGCATCGAGCAGGTCATCGCGACGACGCTCGCCCGCGCGATTACGTGCGACAGCGCAGCCCACATCACGCTCGATCCGCAGCGGCGCAGCGTCGACGCCGCGTGGTGGCCGACATCGGCTGTGCCGCTGTTCGATCGCAGCGTGCTCTACGCGCTGCACGAGCGCGACCATCCGCTGACGCCGCACTATCGGCAATCGCGAGACACGCGTGC